>JAKSRP010000001.1 GCA_024403555.1 Lachnospiraceae bacterium
AGATACATGCTTTTTTCCTCCTTTCCAATTTGAAATATTATATTTATATTATACTCCAAACGAAAAGAAAGAACAAGCGTTCACCCGTGTATTTCTATGAGTTATGCATTCATCCCCCACTTGTAGAAGAGGGAGTATTCTGCTATTATTTAGATAAATTAGATACATGTCTCTCCTTTTGCTGGAGAGATTTGATTACGGAAGCGAATTCAGAAGGAGTATGCGATGAAAAGCTTGCTTGGAATGTTGACCAAACAGGAAAAGTAGGGATGTAACGAATGATCAAAGTTTAAGGGGAGCTGCACGAAATGATTTTATCGTGCAACACCCCATTTTTACCGCCAATTATGATAAAATAACAGAATGGAGGAGCAAAATATGATTGAACAAATCACCAATTACATCACAACAAAATACAACGTCGAACCAGATCATCCATGGAAGAAATACCCGGAATATACGACCTTTAAAGACATTGAGTCGGGTAAATGGTTCGTCCTGATAATGCATCTATCAAAAAAGACGTTAGGTCTGAAAGAACCTGGTGATATATGGGTGATGAATGTAAAGTCAGATCCAGACTTTATTATGTTTTCAAGTAACATGGATGGATATATGCCGGGATATCATATGAACAAAAAGCACTGGCTGACGGTATTTTTAGATGGCTCAGTATCAATGGAGCAGGCCTTTGACTGCATTGATAAAAGCTATATGCTCGTGACCGATACGCCGACGAAGAGAATCTATGAGGCGGTGAAGCAGATTCCTAGAGGGAAAGTAGCAACGTATGGAAAAGTAGCAGAGCTGGCAGGCAATCCAAAGATGAGCCGCGCTGTTGGTAATGCGCTTCACAAGAATCCCGATCCGGAACATATTTTTTGCCATCGTGTGGTCAATGCGAAAGGAGAGCTTGCAAAAGCATTTGTCTTTGGAGGAGAAGGGGTGCAGGCAGAACGTCTACGTGCGGAAGGGGTAGAAGTGGTAGACGGAAAAGTGGATTTGAAGAAATATGGGCTATAAAATAACCGCGACAAGCAGTGCAAATAATGATATAGACGGAGTAAAAGCCAGAAAGCTTAGTTGAATCATTCCTAAGTTTTCTGGCTTTCGTTATATAATAAAGAATTCCCCTATGCGTAATTGAGTAAAATATATCCAGCGATGTAGAGGACAACGCTTGCACGGGCTAATTTAACGATTAATTCAATTTTCCATGCGAGTAAAAAGAGAAATGCTGTGCTTAATAAAATATGAGGGTCTGATAATACGTTTGTTAATAATTCGTTCATAGAGGTTACCTTCTTTCTTTATTATTAGGGGGAGGTTTAAAGGAATTTGTTCTTTGTTATAGTTAGATATTATCATTGCATTTGCACGCAGTATACTTCATGATGAATGAAAAATGAACCAAGATGTGTACCAAAATGGAATAACAAATGGTATAATATGGAGTATAAAATGGTTAAAATAAATGTGCGGATAATCCTGGAGGTACAATCATGGGTGAAACATACAATCTTGAAGTGATTGCAAAAAATGTTCGAAATATATTAGATGAATTAGGGCTGGAGAACGGATCAGCAGTAGATCGAGCAAAAGAAAAAGATGGCAGAGACATTTTATACAATCTGCCTTCACATAATACGATTGACCGTTTGTTAAGAGGAGAAATCAAGAATCCAAAAGCCGGATCATTAAAAAGCTTTGTTCAGGTTTATAATGAACTTTTTCAGACTTCATACAAGCTTAACGATTTCGTAAGCAGAGAACTACCATGCAAGATTGAGTATGCAGTCAGAGTGCCGAAGCTTTATGAAGGGATGTATTATGGATATGCCAAGAGAATTTCGAAAAATGAAATTGCGTGGAAAACACTTCTCTATTTGTATGTGGAAGAGAATGCGTATAAAGTACGCGCTTTATTAAATATTGACCATGAAGAAACACTGAAAAATAAAGCTTTACAGGAATTTCTGCTCGATCCATCAAAGCGATTTGTAGATCTTCAAAAGCTTCAGGATGAGCTTCCGGATAATGAAAATTATTATCTGTTTTTCGATGGAACGATGGATATTTTAAATGATTTTTGCCGCATCAATTTAGCCAGACCAGAGGATTATCCATTTCAGACTTCAAAGCATGAAGTGTCTATCTATATCAGAAGAGTAGCTGAGGATATGAGGAAAAATCTGCATGGTGCGATTGGCGTAATGATTATGACAACCTATACAAGAGATCTCTTTGCAAGTACAGTTGTCTTAAGTGATCAGCTTTTAGAAACCGATATGGTAAATCACTATTTAGGAACTGATGCACTTAGAATTCGAGACAAAGAAGATTTCGGGTTGTATAAATATCTAACTGGAGAAGAGTAAAAGAAAAAAGGAGAAAAGAAAATGTTTGACACTGGAAAATTATTCTGGACCCGTGAGCCGGAAAGCTATGAAATCGCAGCTGAAAAAATCGAAATTGTAACCAAACCGCATACTGATTTGTGGCAGCGCACGTATTATCATTTTCGTAATGATAATGCGCCAGTCCTTCAGATGAAGACGGACGAGAAGTTTTTCTCATTTACGGTAAAGACAAGTTTTGCAAGCAAGCACCGTTTTGATCAGTGCGGAGTTGTTGTTTATCTTGACAGTGAAAACTGGCTGAAGGGTTCCATTGAATATGAAAATGAAGAGTTTCAGCATTTAGGAAGTGTTGTAACGAATCATGGCTATTCTGACTGGGCGACAACAGCAATTGATGCAAGCATCAAATCCATGTGGTACCGTCTTAGCAGACGTGAGGATGATTTTTGTATCGAATGTTCCGAAGATGGAAAGACATTTACTCAGATGAGAGTGTGCCATATGTGGGAAGCGAAAGATGAAATTTCTTTTGGGATTTATGCATGTTCACCAGAGGATTCAAGCTTTAAGGCAACATTTACGCAGATGGAATTAGGTGAGTGCAAATGGCTTGCGCATGACGGGCAGCAGCCGGATGAATAAGGTAATAATAAAACAGGTTCCGATTAGGGAACCTGTTTTTTGTTAGAAAAGGGTTATTCTATTATATTTACTAATGTCCACAATTCTTGCAGTTTCCACCGTGTGGGCAACCAATGCAAGCCTGGCCATTTTTCTTAGCTTTATATATAGATCTGCAGGCGAAAAAAACTGCGAGAACGATAATGCCAATTACAATAATATTTGCAATCATATCTATATCATAGATCCTTTCTGTGAAATAAGTTATATCTAATTAATATCTCAAAAGGTCAACAAAGTCAATTGCTTTTAATTTGCAGAAAGTGCATATTCTGCTTTTAAGTTACGATTTGCTCTTACACAAAGGTAAGCAATCACGCCAACGATTACTGCAACTGCGATGAGACCACCTGCAAAACCAGCACCAAATGCTCCTGTTGTAAAGAAGGTGCCAAACTGATATACAAGGAAGCCTACTACGTAACCGGTGGAGAGCTGGAATGCAATCGCGCCCGCTAACCATTTTTTCGACTTCATTTCAGAGTTCATAGCACCAAGAGCAGCGAAACAAGGTGGTGTGTAAAGGTTAAACATAAGATATGCAAGTGCTGCTACCTTTGTAAGCCCCATGATCATTGCTACTTCATTACCGCCAGCAATGAGTTCAAGTTCTTCTGTATCAATAAAGTTTGTGATGCAGAATACGGTTGCGAGTGTACCAACAACGTTTTCTTTCGCGATGAATCCAGTGATTGCAGCCGCAGCACACTGCCAGGATGCAAAACCGATGACTGGAACAAGTAATACAGCAAATGGAGAAGCGATTAAGGCTAAAATGGAGTCGGATCCATTTTCCGCAGCTACTTTAAGAGCAGGTGTAAAGCT
This sequence comes from Lachnospiraceae bacterium, assembly GCA_024403555.1. Taxonomy (GTDB): domain Bacteria; phylum Bacillota; class Clostridia; order Lachnospirales; family Lachnospiraceae; genus Fimousia. Next base: position 3,867 of record JAKSRP010000001.1, read on the forward strand.
TGCCATAATCTGAACGATTGTGTTACAGATTAAAATGATTGTTCCGGCTTTTACGATATAAGCTTTTCCTCGTTCAAGCATGGATTTTAATGCAAATGTAAGGGATGGGAGCTTGTACTCAGGAAGTTCCATAATGAAAAAGCTTTTTCTGTATTTCATGCCGGTCAGTAGTTTGATGAGTAAAGCACCGAGAAGTATTAAAGCGATACCAACAAAGTACATGACTGGTCCGACCCATTTTGCTGTTGGGAAAAATGCTCCTGCAAAGAGGGCAATAACTGGAAGCTTCGCACCACATGGCATAAAGGTACAAAGCATTGCTGTGGATCTACGTTCTCTTTCGTTTTTGATGGTTCTGCAAGCCATGATTGCAGGAACCCCACAACCAGTACCGATAATCATAGGAATAACGGATTTACCAGATAAACCAACGCGTTTAAAGATTGGGTCAAGAACGATGGTTGCTCTTGCCATATATCCACAGTCTTCTAAGAGTGCGATGAGGAAGTACATAACCATTACAAGTGGGAGGAATCCAACCACGGCTCCAACACCGCCGATGATACCATCAACTAAGAGTGCCTGTAATAATGGAGATGCATTCTCAACTTTTCCGGCAACCATTTCCTGGAAGGTTTCAATCCATCCTACTAAAATATCAGCAAGCCATGTACCAACGGTTGACTGAGAAATGTAGAATACAAGCCACATGATGGCTGCGAAAATGATTAGTCCGATTACTGGATTTGTAACAAATTTATCGATCGCATCATCGCGAGATACGTCTTTTGTCAATGTTTTTCTCTTTTCTACGGAAGCTACGATTCCATTTACATATGTAAATCGTTTTCTGTCAGCTTCTTCTACGACTTTTTTATCACTTAAGTCAATGTCGCCCTGAACAAATGGTGCTTTCTGACCTTTTCCGTAAACATTTGCTGCCTGGGAAATCACTTCCGTAAGTCCATCAGCAGAAGTAGATACGGTTTTTACTACTGGACATCCGAGTTTTTTTGCTAAAGCTTTCTCATCAATCTGAGTGCCTTTCTTTTCATTGATATCACTTTTGTTGAGTGCGACAACAACGGGGATGCCGAGTTCCAAAAGCTGAGTTGTAAAGAATAAGCTTCGGCTTAAGTTTGTGGCATCCACGATGTTAACAATCACATCTGGGTGTTCATGTTTGACGTACGCACTTGTGATACTTTCTTCTGATGTAAAAGGTGACATGGAGTAGGCACCTGGAAGGTCAACGGCAATCATCTCCTGAGGGCTTTTATTATATTTTTCTTTAATCTGGTGTTCTTTTTTGTCAACTGTTACACCAGCCCAGTTTCCTACATGCTCATTTCTGCCGGTCAGGGCATTAAACATGGTTGTTTTCCCGGAGTTCGGGTTTCCTGTCATTGCGATTCTCATATTATTATCTTTTCCTTTCTCTTTATGCATAATGATGGGGTTAACCGTGGTTAACTTAGGGTGAAAAATAAAAATGTGCTCATGCACATTCTTATTCTACTTCAATTGCGTCTGCTAAAAAGTGATCGATATTGTAGCGACCGTCTTTGATTGATACAACAAGGCCTGAACGTTTCTTTGAAATCACAAAAATGCTTTCACCACTGTAGCATCCAAGTGAAAATAAGAAGGATTCAAGCTCTTCATCGTTTGTATTGATGTTTTTGACGATGTATTCCTTTCCAGCAGTTGCAGATTCTTTTAATGTCATCAAGATTTCTCCTATCATTTCGTTTTGTTTCATTAAATGCGGGTTAGTCTTAACTAAAAAGAGTTAGTTGCACATAACTATATTTTGTGATTACAGTATAGTAAACCATAGTTAACTTGTCAAGAGGTAATTTTACATTTGAATTCATGCATATGTAAAATCGGCAGAGGAGGAAAGGTTGTCATGGAGGATTCGGTATTATATAATACAATTATTATAAATTGGAAATATTGAAAAGAGTAATAAGTGATAGATAGTGAGAAAAAACAATGGCATTACAGGAATCAGGGGAAATGTATTTAGAATCAATTTTGGTTCTGTCAAAAAAGATGAATATCGTAAAGTCCGTTGATGTGGGTCGTGATATGAATGTATCAAAGGCTGCAGTAAGTCGTGCTATGGCAAAATTAAAGTAAGACATGTATTTAATTATTGATGATACAGGGTTCATTGCCTTGACGGAAAAAGGCAGAGCGGTTGCAGAAAAGATTTATGAGAGACATACCATTTTGTCTAAGGTATTAATTCATTTAGGCGTAAATGCAGAAACAGCGATGGCAGATGCGTGTAAGATTGAACATTATTTAAGCGATGAGACATTCGAAGCGATCAAAAAGCATGCAATAGGGATTTAAAAAATAAATATTGTAATAGAATAAAAGAGGTCTACCGATGAAAGGTAGACCTCTTTGTTTATTTATTTTTCTTCGCATAAAGCAGATAAGAATAGATGCATGGAACAATAACCATCACAATTAAAAGAACGACCATGCTGATCATTCGAATCTTAAAGAATGCTGAGATGATCATAAGAACTCCACAAAGTACCCATAAAAATCCAGCCATGCGATGAGTTTTCGCCCAGTTGTCTTCATCGTGTAAAGTCCATGGAAGCTTGATGCCTAAAGTATAGCTCTGTCCTGTTTTTGGAAGATAGTTACCGATGATGATGAAAAGCAGTCCCATAAATAATGGCGTGTAAATTTCGACCCTTACATTTGCTCCTAATGCGGAAAAAAGTGTGATTCCGGATGCAAATAAGCTGGTAGCCGGAATGATCCACTGAACGATGCTTTTTACCTTGTTACCCATGTTTTTGTATTTTGGATCGATTTTTAAAAGAAATGGAAAAAGCAGATTGACGATCAGAAGGATGCCAGGAAATACGATGGTACCAACAAACTTGCTACTCCATCCGTTTGGCTGACCATCTACGCCCCAATGAGTCGCGATTGCGTTCGGAAGCTGATCATATAAAAGGATGGCTGCGATGATTGGAATCAAGCAAACGATACTTGTTAAAATCAATGTCTGTTTTGTTGCTTTTGTCATACTATTCATCTCCCTTCAATGCACTGATCCATAAGAATACTTCCTCGAGGACAGATGCATTCAGACTGTAATATTTAAAATTCTTTTCTCTTTTTTCAGTAATTAAATCCGCCTTTTTCAAAATCGACAAATGATGTGAAATCGTTGCGGCGGTCATATCAAATTTATCGGCTATCTCCCCTGCAGACAAAGTACCTTCTTTCAAATAATTTAGAATCGCTCGTCTCGTCGGATCAGATAAAGCCTTCATGGTTTGATTTAAGCTCATATGGATCTCTCCTTTACTAATTAGAAGTTTATCTAATTAGATAATATTCTAAATAGCTTCAAAAGTCAATATCTATTTAGAAAAATATCTAAATAGTTTGTGGCTTGAAAAGCAAAAAAAGAAAGGGGCGATGATGCCCCTTTCATAATCGTTTCAATATTTTACAGTGATGTTTAAGCAAATCCTCTTTCTTCTAACCAGTAGTAAAGAATGAATTTGCCTTCTCCCATTCTCTTTGTCTTCACAACAAAGGAGAGAATCGTAAGTAAGGTACAAATGATGCACATGCCACCGAGTACAAGAAGTGCTGGTTTGATGGAACCACTTCCTGCAATTGTGCGTCGGAATGCATCAACCGTGTAGGTAAATGGTACGTATTTGTGGATTACACTTACAAAGTGTGGGGAAATTTCAACCGGATAAGTTCCGGCAGAGCCTGCTAACTGGATAACCATGAAAACAAGCATCATGAAGCTTCCAAGCTTGCCAAATACGACGTTGAATAAGTACATGATGGAGATGAAGGCAGCAGAAGCAAAGAGTGCGACAAGCATGGTCTTGCCAAATAACGCTGGTTCAAATCCAATAAATACAGTTAAAAGTGATACTAAAAGAACTGCCTGTAAAGCACCGACTGCATATAAAATAGCAGCTTTGCTTGCCCACCAGGATAAGCCGGATTTTAATTCGCCATTATGCTGCATCAATGGATAGATGAGACAGAATGCAAGTGCGCCAACCCAAAGACCAACAGACATCATATATGGAAGCATTCCATGTCCGTTGTTTTTCACCTGGGTAATCTGTGTTTCCTGATCCTCGACTGGAGCGGCAAACATCTTATAAGTATGTGTATCGGTTTTATTTTCTTTGATTTTATCTGCACCTTCAGAAAGTGCATCTGCAAGTTCTCCGGAGCCATTAGAAATCTTAGTCAATCCATTGCCAAGCTTAGCAGAACCATCTGCTAACTGACCGGAACCATCTGCAATCGTATTTGCACCGGCATTGAGTTTACCAGCACCGTTTGTGAGTGCTGCGGCACCAGAATTTAACTTCTTATTGTTAGAAGCTAATGTTGAGACGCCATTTGCAAGCGCATCCGCGCCATCTGCTAACTGACTAGTTCCGCCATAAAGGGTTTTGCTGCCTTCGGATAAGGAAAGAGATCCAGCCTTGATTTTAATACCATTTGCCAGAAGAGCATTTGCTCCTGTGCTTAACGCTTCGTTATTTGCAACCAAAACAGCTGCACCGGATTTTAACTGACCAATACCAGCTCCTGCTGCAGGGAAGTTTGTTGTCGCATTTTCTAAAACAGAGATATTGCTGTTTAATGTTGCGATTCCGGAAGTTACGCTTGAAGATCCATTTTGAAGTGCAGTAAGATTTGTGATCAGATTGCCAAATGGATCGTCAGGGATGGAAACTCCTCCAAGCTGTTTTCCGAGAGCTGCAATTGTCTGAAGTTCGACAGTTAAATCCTGTTCGCCAAGCCCATCTTTGATACCAGAAAGTGTTGCTTTCTGTTTTTCTAAGTTTTCAGTGCCAGAAGTACTGATTTCGGAAATTTCTTTTTTCTCTACTTTGCCCGGTTTTTTGCTTGAGTTATTAAGGGAAGCGATTGCCCCGTCAATTTTTTCGTTTGCTTTTTTTGCAGCCTCTAATTCTTCACCTTCAAGCCCGTCGGTAGAGATTTTAGCTGCGCGAAGATCAGATTCCGCCTTATTATAAGCGTCGTCGATATCACTGTATGCATCATCGATATCTGAATTTGTCTGTTTTACTGCGCTTGCGATCGCATCATTTCGATCTTTGATTGTAGCATTTGCTGAGGAAATGTCTCCTTTAAAGCTTTCAATTTCTTTCATGGAAGCGGAGATTGTGTCCTTTGCTGCTCCAATCTGAGCATTTGCAGTGCCGATTTTTGTTGCTCCACTCTTCATCGTATTTCCTGCAGTAGTGAGAGCTGTGGCAAACTGCTTTAAGGTTTCTTCAGAAGTGCTGCCCTGAAGAGCCTTCACACCTGCGATTACTTGGGAAAGTCCGCCGCTTACCTGAGCAGAACCTTGATATAAAGCGGAATCTGCAGCGGTTGCAGCATTTAATTTCTGAATAGACTGATATACGACAGGAAGTCCATTTTCTAAGGCAGCAAGCTGGTTGATTCCCTGTGCAAGCTGAGCGGTTCCGGCAAGATAGCCTGGATTAGATGCAGTACCATCACCAACAAGTCCGCCTGCTAATGCATTTACACCAGCCACGTATTCATTTACGCCGCTGTCAAATGTTTTTGTGCCGGCTGAGAGATCTTTGGCCCCGCTATTTAAAGCATTCACGCCCGATACAAGTGATGGGGATTTTTTGTTAATTGTGCTAACCCCGTTTGTGTAGGTTTTTAATCCTTTTTCTAAGGTTTTAGAGCCGTCTGCTAGCTGGTTTGTGCCATCAGATAATGTTAATGCACCGTCCTTTAGTTTCTGTAAGTTTGTGGTGATTGTGTCATTTCCTTTAGAGGCTTCATTTGCACCATCTTTGAGTTTTCCGGCGCCGTCTGAAGCTTCGGCTAAACCATCGCCTGCTTCGCTTAAGGAATCAAAAACAGTTTCTGCGTAGGATTCAACAACAGATTCCTGCACCTTGTCTTTGATTTTCGTTAAAGCGGATTCACTCATCTTAGATGCGATGAAGTTAGTCCCTGGATTGGTTTCGTATTTTAATTCCATCTTCTGTGGATTGTCGTCCATCAGTGTTGCGGAGTTTTTCGAAAAGTCTTGTGGAATGGTGATGACCATGTAAAATGTTCCGTTCTCGAGTCCTTCTTTTGCTACGTCTTTGTCGACGAAGTTGAACTGAAGCGAATCATTTTCCTTTAATTCATCGACTAAATCATCTCCGATGGTGAGCGTTTTGCCTTCGTAATCATAGGCCTTGTCCTGGTTGACAACTGCTACCGGAAGCTTGTCGATGGAGCCGTATGGATCGAGAAGTGAGCCGACAAATGTTCCTGCATAAATGAGGGGGATGAGGGCGATTCCGACTACGGCCAGGAGCATCAGTTTGTTGTTCCACAAGGATTTTAATTCATTGATTAACATTTGATACACCTCGTTTTCGTAAAAGTTGCTGGGTTTTTAGTTACAATATAAAAATTTTAGTTGAAGTTATCGACATAGTGTGCAATTATAGACACTGTGTTGTTTTTCTTTACGGTTTGTATTATACTGAGAGTGAAAAATGGTTACAACCATTAATGAATGGCTGGTTTGTCGAGTAATAGACAGATTTGGCTGATGTGTTGATTTGTGAAAAAACCATTGAAAAATAAAGTTTAAATTCATAGAAAGTAGGGAGATGCTCATGAAAAAAAGAGTGGACCGTCGTGTAAAACGTACGAGAGATATGCTTAGAAAAGGGCTGGCGCATTTGCTGGAGGAAAAGAGCATAAAAGAGATTACGGTATCGGAATTAGTGGACTATGTGGATATCAATCGTTCGACTTTTTATCTTCATTATAAAGATATTTTTGATTTGTTAGACCATATTGAGAAGGAAATTATTGAAGAAATTACGATTGCCATGGAGGAAGAAGTGTTTGATCCGAATAAAGGGAAACAGAATTATCCATTGGTGGAACGAATTTTTCGTATTTTATATGAAAATAAGGAAATTTGTAAGGCACTTCTTGGACCAAACGGAGACTATTCTTTTGTCATTGAGATTGAAAAGATTGTTGAGAATGCCACGATTGAAAGCTTCTATGAGAAGTTCCCGGAAAATATCGGGGATGTCAATTTTATCTATTCTTTCTGCATCACAGGATGTGCTGGCTTAATTAAGACCTGGCTTGCTGGAGGAGCGGAGGATACGCCGGAGCACATGGCATATCTGACGTTTAAGATGATCGAAGGAACGAAGAAGACGTTTATTGGTTAAGTAATGAGGGAGAAATTCAGGATGAATATTACCGTATATTTAGGGGCGAGCCTTGGTAATGACCCGACATTTGCTCAAAAGATTAAAGAACTTGGTACATGGATTGGTGCGGCAGGACATCGATTAATTTATGGAGGCTCTAGAGTTGGCCTGATGGGACTGCTTGCTCAGAGTACTTTGGATGCTGGCGGTGAAGTGGTCGGTGTGGAACCACAGATGTTTGTAGATGCGGAAGCACAGCATGAGGGGATTACAGAGTTGATTGTGACACCGGATATGCCATCAAGAAAACAGAAAATGATCGAGCTGGGGGATGCATTTATCGCATTTCCTGGAGGAACAGGAACGTTGGAAGAAATTTCAGAAATTATCTCTCTGACATCGCTTGATCTGGTTGATGCCCCATGTATCCTTTATAATCTCGATGGATATTATGATGGGCTTGCTAAACTGTTTCAGGTGATGATTGATAAAGATCTTTCTAATACCAAAAGACAGAGATGGGTATATTTTGCAAAGGATTTAGAGGAGATTAAAGGGATTTTGGAGTAAGTTAGATGATTAGAGCCGTTTAGGGCGATAAGAGGGAATTTGTTGTAGTCAAAATCAGTAATCGAGTACATCATTAACATATTTTAGTCTCGAAATTTTCAAGGTCGCTTTCAAGGCGACCTTTTCTTTTTCTATATTTGTTATTCTCATTTCAACAAAAATAATCATTGAAGGAGGAAAAGACTATGATGAATAACAAAAATATGATGTTAAATGGAATGATGGGTTTAGTTGTCGGGGATGCTCTTGGTTGCCCGGTACAGTTTTTAAGCCGAAATGAAATTAAGAAGCGTAAGCGTGGTCCGGTAACTGGCATGGAAGGTTTTGGAACCTTTAATATGCCGCCGGGAACCTGGACAGATGATAGTAGTATGTCCTTTGCAGAACTGGCAAGTATTAAGGAAAAGGGTGGCATCGATTTAGATGATATGATGAAGAAATTCGTACAATGGAATTTTGATGGAGCTTTTACACCTTTTGGCCAGGCATTTGATCAGGGCATGACTTGTCTGCAGGCAATCTGGAACTTCTGTGCTCGTAAAGATGTCACAAGCTGTGGAAAACGGGGCGAATATGCAAATGGTAATGGTGCACTCATGCGTATCCTTCCAGTTTGTATTCATTTGGTGATGCAGCAGACTCCAACCGAAGAAGCTGTTGACCAGGTTCGTAAAGTGACGGCTCTTACTCACAATCACTTAAGAAGTCATATCGCCAGTGGATTACACTTTTTCATGGTGAAATCTATTATGAATCGCGAGGCAAATGATTCTTTCATGGATTGTCTTCAGAGAGGATTAGATGAAGGGTTTGCATTTTTTAAAAAAGATGTGGAAAATCATAAAGAATTAGCACTTTTTGAGAGAAGACTTGCTAGTTTAGAAGCATTTGCAAAGGTGCCGGAAGAAGAAATTAAGAGCACAGGATATGTATTAGATACGATAGAAGCAGCAATCTGGTGCCTGATAACAACAGAAGATATAAAAACAGCATTATTAAAGGCAGTTAATTTAGGAGATGACACCGATACGGTAGCTGCTATCGCTGGAGGATTAGCAGGACTCTTCTTTGGAATGGACGAGATTCCTGCAGAGTGGATCAAGGAGATCCAGAAAGTTGACTGGATCATTGATTTTTGTAAAGAATAATAATTGATTTCGAGATTTTTTAGTTTTTCTGCAAATAATTTGAATAGGAAGTGATTAATTAAGGGGTTGCCTTTCGGCAACCCCTTGTTTGTGTGGTAGTAGTGTGAATCTTGCTTTCTGTCGGCGCAACGCACACTTTTTCTCTAATCTGACAAAATGTTCTATGGTCTTTCAGAGCACTAACTCTTTTTTTGAAATCAAGGGATTAAGTGCTGTCGAAACTGTACTAGTTCGCCACTATTCAAAATCTCTTTAAACTACTAATAATAACTTATTTATTTTTCTTCTCCACTGTGAGTAATTTTATAGGTAAATTTCTGATAATCCCCTTCAAATTTCGCCCATCCGGAAGCATTTTCCCAGATAAGAATCAAGGTATGTTCATCCGGCTGTTCTACCGTAATGTTAGCGTCTTCGGTAAAAGCTGGGTGTGTATTACGAAATCTTAAGAGATCTAACTGTTCCTTAACAACAGGACGAGCCAGATTTTCTCTGATTTCTTCTAAACTATAATTATGTCTATTGATTTCACGGTTGTCCGCATCCAGTACACGTTCAAAAATTTCAAGATCATTTGCTCCCGCTAATAAATCCTGATACCAAATCTGAGGCTTGGAAGGCATAAAAATCTGTGTTGCACGAGCTAAAGTCATGCGGTCATCGTTGCATTCCATTGCAGAATAGTAAGCGATGTCCATCTGATACACTTCCTTTGTCTTATCGCCGTGGACATATTTTCTTCTGCCCCCGCGAGTAACTAATCGTTCTTCTAATGCATCTACGCGGTCATCAGGAAGTGCTCCACGAGGATCGCTTAATGGGATTCCGTCGTGGCATCCAAGCATGTTAATTACACGAACACCTTCATCAGCGCATTCCTTCGCCCATTTATAAACCCACTGGGACTCGCCGGTATCCATGGCATCAATTAAAATCGCGGGAAGATAATAGTCATAGCAAGGCATGCCCATCTCCCACTGTTTGCGGTGTAATCCGATATGATACGGCACATGGCATTCTGGTAAAATGTCCATGCCATAGCTATTTGCCATCTTCTCGATGCGGTCAAGAAGTGCAATTGCCTCAGATCCTGTTGGGGAAAACTGCTTGCCCGGTTCTTTTAATAAGGAAAATACCGCGTCTAAGCGAATCAAAGAAGTTCCAAGCTCTGCTAACTGCCCCATTACCTTGTCAAACCACTCCCATACAAGTGGACATTTGATGTTCACATCCATCTGGCCTAAGTAGCGGCGACGGCTTTCCATGTAATTAATTCCTGCTTCCTTGTATTCTTCATAACCGCTCCAGTCTAATGTTCTTGGAGTCTTGCCGGCCTTGATTTCAGAATTGATACGCTCTGCTAAATTGCAAGCGATGTCATATTTACATCCAACCAAATCAAGCAAATCAAATTCATCAACTTCCGGATAGTGAACTTTCTGGAAAAATGTATTCCAATAAGGTACTTCCTGTCCATCCGGGTAACGAACCATAAGGGTTGACAGGCCATTTCTTCTGCGCATGGATCCACCATATTTCACTGGATCCGGTACAATAATACCATCTTCATTCTTCTCGCCACAGCCCTCCCAGAACTTGTTCCAGTCGATGAAGAAGTCAATATATTTGGAGTTTTCTCCATTTTTTAATATATCGCGGAATTCTGGTGATAAGACAGACAAATGATTTAAGATAAAATCAAACAGCATGTCAAATTCCAACTCTTTTAACTTGTCAAAATCCTCCTTTTTGGCACGAGTTTCGGCTAAATCATAGGAAATGATGGAATAGCCACGGTCAATATCGGAATTAAAAACTGATGGAAGTAAGTAGATTGATTGGAATGCATCCTTAAATTCAGGCCATGCAAGGACATCTACCCCATCTGATAAATTCGCACCAAGACTGTCAGGATATAAATTAAGCATTGCTCCCTGGCGCATACTTATTCTCCTTTCAAATCAAAATCAGCAATGGTAAGCAGTGATAAATCTGCTTCTGGTTCTGCAACTAATCGTCTGGACTGGTTCAAGATTGCTTCTTCCACTTTGTTGCGGACAAGGCGACCATTACCAGCGACATTTGCACGAAGCATCTGAGTCTCGCAATAGTAAGCGAGCAGATCATCGATAGCGCCTTCATCAAGAACATACCCCTTGGATTTCACTGTAATCTTGGTGATTTCAAGAAGCTCTTCTCCTGAATAATCTGGGAAGTCGATGATGTTAGGGAAACGGCTCTTAAGTCCAGAGTTAGAAGCTAAGAATTCTTCCATTTCCTTGGAGTAGCCGGCTAAAATAACAATCAGATTATCACGATTATCTTCAATTCCTTTAACTAAAGTATCGATTGCTTCTAAACCAAAGGAATCATCTTTTCCACGATATAAAGAGTACGCTTCATCGATGAATAACACACCGCCAATGGCACTTTTGATGACCTGATTTACAAGCGGTGCAGTGTGACCAACATAACGGCCAACTAAGTCCGCACGGGAAACCTCCACTAACTGTCCGCCGGAAAGTACACCGATTGCTTTTAAGTAGCGGCTGATGATACGCGCAATCGTTGTTTTACCGGTACCAGGATTTCCGGTAAAAATCATGTGTTTCGAAACCTCGGAAGCCTTCAGCCCTGCTTCGATTCTTCGTTTCTGTGTATTGTAATATTCTTCTAAAGAAAGGATATATTTTTTTACTTCACTAAGACCTACGATGTTATCAAGCTCTGCTTTTACAGCAGCCTGATCACCAGTGTATGCCTGTGGGAGATGATCCATCAAATCAATCGATTCTTCGCCAATTGCAGCGATGAGTCGTCCGTCAGCGATGGATAAAACAACTTCCGTGTCTGCGCTGTAGCTACCTTCTAATTTTAAGGTTGCAAGACCTTTTAACAGGCGGTCAAAAAATGCGACCAATCCTTCAGTTCCTACATTTCTACCCGTTGCAGCAACGGCAGCATCTAAAATTCCAGCTTCGTCCCCTTTGACAATAAAAGAGAACTGTTTTTTTGCCATGGCAATCAGCTCGTCAAAACGAACCTTCGCCATCTTTTTATAGCTTTCTTCTTCTAATTTATTCGATGCGCAAATGTCGCCCAAAGCATTAACAAACGGCGCTCCAAATACATTTGCCAAGCCTTCCACATTCTTAGTGCTTAAAAAAGCAAGATATTTGCCTGCTGCCTTAAAGGAACTTACGGTCTCTTTTGTAAAGGCATTTGGTGCGGCAATCAGCTGACCATTCTGAAGCATGTAACGATCCTGCAAATAGCATTCGCCTTTGATGACTAAGTCGCTTACATAAGAAAGGTAAGAAATATGGCAGCCTTCATAGTTTTCAAATAAAATCACCTGAGCACTAGACTGTAATGCAGTATATAAATCCTGAAGAAAGACATTGTCCTTGCCAGCAGCGGTGTAGTGAGACAGGTCCATCTTGTACACTTCATCACTCGATAAAATGTTTCGTTTCGCGAGTTCTTTTGTGATTTCGCTGAGGGCATAGTGCTTGCCGCTATCCTTCGGTCCATGGATGAAAAATGTATTCTTCGCATGTCCAGCTTCTTCCGGAAGGATGAATGGGCGTTTAAATGCTACGCTTAATTTTTTCAGTAACGCATCCTGACCGAATACCTTTTCTTTTACGACATCTTCTACGCCGTTAAAAGATTCCAAAGTCACAGGAGCGGCTGCCTTAGCAGCAGTTGTAGAAGATGTAGCATTTTTCCCTGATGCAGCAGCTCCACTCATTGTTGTTGTTCTGCCAGCAGAAGCAGCCCCACCCGTTTTTGGTGATGTTCCAAAATCCTTCTCCATCTGCGCATACAGAGAATCCAGCTCTTTCTGGGTAGAGTTAAGCAGACTTTGATTGAGATCCATAAGGTCAGATGTGTCCGAAGAAACTTCCATCGTTTTTCCTGTGGATTCCTGCAGGACTTCCATCAAAGACTTGCCTGTCTTTCTGGCGATTTTCTGGGCTTTGTCGATTTCGTCCGAAGAAAATGCTGCTCTTTTTCTATTTAAATCATCTAGCATGTCAAAAAAATTGCTCATAATTATAATCCTAAATCTTCATTAACTAAAATAACTTTTGTTCTTCCAGGAATCTTGCTCATTCTTGTTACAAGAAGCTGACAGCAGATGGTGTCAGGCTTTAAGCAATTTAAGCAAGTTCCAGCTTCTGTACATGGACGGTCTCCAGGGAAACGAAGAGCATTTGTAACAGCAGCTTCATTGCGGGCACGCTTAAGTGCAGTATCTTCATCTTTGCAAACCTTGTTCATGCCGCAGATTAAAATTACATTTTTAGGTCCGAAACACATAGCTGCAAGACGATTTCCCATACCATCGATATTAAATAATACACCATTTTCAGAAATAGCATTGCTGCTTCCAAGGAAGAAATCTGTGGATAAGCAGTCGATCATAAGCTGATTGCGTTCTTCTGGTGTAGCTGCTGTGTCACGGTCAATAATTTTATAATTTCTTTCACGAAGAAGGTCCTTTAATCCACCTTCATCTACAGTCATTGTGCCACCCCAGCCGACAGAAGATCCTTCCGGCATTAAGGAAAGCGCAAGTTTATTTGCTTCTTCGATGGTTTCCACAAAGTAGGCATCCATAAAACGATTTTTTAACGCTCTTACTACTTTTTGTCCAAGAGCACGATTTTTATCTTTTTTTAAACTCATTCGAAGTTCTCCTTTTTACTTGGCTATATTTATCTTATTATTCTATCATAATAACGGTTGACAGAAAATGAAAAAAAGATTATCATTTCAGAATAAGCAAGGGCGCTTTGACGACTAGTCAAGGCGCCCTTTTTTTCGTGCATTTTTTGCATATAAAATGCAAAATCCACTCCAGCAGGGGGTGAACAAAAAGGAGGATAAAGATATGTGTTCTATTATGGGATATAGAGGAAATAAATTTACAAAGGAATTGATCAAAAAGCACTTTGACAAAACCATTTCACGAGGACCGGACATGCAGAGAATCTGTGATTATGATGACAATGTAATTCTTGGATTTGAGCGTCTTGCCATTATGGGGTTGTCTCCAGAAGGCATGCAGCCATTTGAATTAGGAAAAAATGCAGTTGTATGTAACGGAGAAATCTATGGCTTCAGACCAATCAAAGAAGAGCTTTCCAAGGATTATACTTTTATTAGTGAATCCGACTGTGAAGTCCTTCTCCCAATGTATGATAAATATGGCCTTGAAATGTTTGCAAAATTAGATGCAGAATATGCCTGCATTATTTACGATGGGGAAAAAGACGAACTCATCGCGGCAAGAGACCCGATTGGTATCCGACCATTATTTTATGGATATGATGAAGAAGGCGGCATCGTATTTGCCAGTGAAGCGAAAAACTTAGTTGATTTATGCGACAAGATCATGCCATTTCCACCAGGCCATTATTATGCAAATGGTGAGTTCACATGTTACCGTGATATGACAGCAGTTGATGTGTATAACGAAGATGATTTAGAAACAGTCTGTGGAAAAATCAAAGAAAAATTAGTGAAGGGAATCGAAAAGAGATTAGATGCAGATGCACCGCTTGGTTTCTTATTAAGTGGCGGTCTTGATTCTTCTTTAGTCTGTGCGGTTTCTGCAAAGATTTTAGATAAACCAATCCGTACCTTTGCCATTGGTATGAGCACCGATGCGATTGACTTAAAATATGCAAAAGAAGTTGCAGATTATATCGGAAGTGACCACGAAGAAATCATTATCACAAAAGAAGATGTACTTGCAGCACTTCCAGAAGTAATCGGAATTCTTGGAACCTATGATATTACAACTATCCGAGCAAGCATTGGTATGTATTTGATCTGCAAAGCGATTCATGAACGCACGGATATTCGTGTTCTTATGACTGGAGAAATTTCCGATGAATTGTTTGGGTACAAATATACGGATTTCGCACCAGATGCAGAAAGCTTCCAGAAAGAAGCTGCAAAACGAATTCGTGAACTTTATATGTATGACGTTCTTCGTGCTGACCGTTGTATCTCTGTAAACTCCATCGAAGCGAGAGTTCCATTTGGCGACCTTGATTTCGTGGATTATGTTATGAGTATCAACCCAGCTATGAAGATGAACACGTATGGAAAGGGCAAATATCTCCTTCGTCATGCATTTGAGGGCGACTATCTTCCTTATAGTATATTGATGCGCGAGAAGGCAGCATTTTCTGATGCAGTAGGACACTCTATGGTGGATTATCTCAAAGAGTATGCAAATGCCAAATACACCGATGAAGAGTACGAAACACTCATCGCGAAATACGACTTTGCAAAACCATTTACAAAAGAATCCTTATTATATAGAGAGATTTTTGAAACCTATTATCCGGGTCAGGCAGAGATGATCGTGGACTTCTGGATGCCAAACAAAGAGTGGGAAGGCTGCGATGTAGACGATCCATCCGCACGAGTATTGAAAAACTATGGTGCGTCCGGTGAATAAGCAAATGTATCTCTTGAATTTATTCACTTATTATAGTAAACTGAAATTTGAATTGTAATTAAAAAAATTAAGTATTTATATTATATAAGGAGAAAAAAATGGAATTAGTATCAATCAAAGAATTGTTCAGAAACCGTGAAGCTTACTTAGATAAAGAAGTAACGGTAGGCGGATGGTTAAGAAGCAAGCGTGGTTCCAAAACATTTGGTTTCTTAGTAATCAATGACGGATCCTTCTTCGAACCACTTCAGGTTGTATATTCTGATGCACTTGATAACTTCACTGAAATTAATAAATCCAATGTTGGCGCAGCATTCATCGTTAAGGGTACATTAGTTGCAACACCTCAGGCAAAACAGCCATTTGAAATCCAGGCTACAGAAGTTGTGATTGAAGGTGCTTCCGCTCCAGATTACCCATTACAGAAAAAACGTCACACATTTGAATATTTAAGAACAATCTCTCACTTAAGACCTAGAACAAACACATTCCAGGCAGTATTTCGAGTACGTTCTCTTGCAGCATACGCAATCCACAAATTCTTCCAGGAAAGAGGATTTGTATATGTTCACACTCCATTAATCACAGGTAGTGACTGTGAAGGTGCTGGTGAGATGTTCCAGGTTACAACTATGGATCTTAAGAACATCCCTATGAAGGATGACGGAAGTGTTGATTTCACACAGGATTTCTTCAACAAACCAACAAACCTTACTGTATCTGGTCAGCTTAACGGTGAAACATATGCAATGGCGTTCAAAAACATTTACACATTTGGACCTACATTCCGTGCTGAAAATTCTAACACAACAAGACATGCAGCAGAATTCTGGATGATCGAACCGGAAATCGCATTTGCTGACCTTGAAGATGACATGATTCTTGCAGAAGGCATGTTAAAATATATCATCAACTATGTATTAGAGAATGCACCAGAAGAAATGCAGTTCTTCAACAAGTTCGTAGACAAGGGATTAATCGAAAGACTTGAACATGTAGCAAGCTCTGACTTTGCTCGTGTAACATACACAGACGCAATCAAGATCTTAGAAAAACACAACGATGAATTTGACTACAAAGTATCCTGGGGATGTGACCTTCAGACAGAACATGAACGTTTCTTAACAGAAAAAGAATTCAAACGTCCTGTATTTGTAACAGATTATCCAAAGGAAATCAAAGCATTCTACATGAAACTTAACGAAGACAACAAGACAGTTGCTGCAGTTGACTGCTTAGTTCCTGGTATCGGTGAAATCATCGGTGGTTCTCAGAGAGAAGATGACTATGAAAAATTAACAGCTCGTATGGCTGAACTTGGATTAAATCCAGAAGATTACGATTTCTACTTAGATTTACGTAAATATGGTACAGCTAGACATGCTGGTTTCGGTCTTGGTTTTGAACGTTGCGTAATGTACTTAACAGGTATGGGTAACATCCGTGACGTAATTCCATTCCCACGTACCGTAAATAACTGCGAATTATAATCGCTTCGGCGAACTTCGCATCGGCGTGCGTTGCTGCTTGGCGGGCTTCGCATTGCTGAAAAATTGAAATAAATGAAAATATAAAAAATTGAAGAAATGAGGCTCTAAAATATGAGTAAACTTTACATTCCAGAAGATTACACACCAGTGCTTGGTTTAAAGGAAACTCAGGTTGCAATTAAGAAGGTGAAGGACTTCTTTCAGTTACAGCTTGCAGCTCAGTTAAACTTAAAGCGAGTTTCTGCTCCATTATTCGTTTCTCCGGAATCCGGATTAAATGATAACTTAAATGGTGTGGAACGACCAGTTAGCTTCGGCGTATTAGAACAGGACGACGCTCCATTTGAAATCGTTCACTCTCTTGCGAAATGGAAAAGACTTGCATTAAAGAGATACAAATTCGATATGGAAGAAGGTCTCTACACAGACATGTCTGCGATTCGTCGTGATGAAGAAACAGACAACATCCACTCTGTATATGTAGATCAGTGGGACTGGGAAAAAATCATCGCTGAAGAAGATCGCACTGTTGAAAAATTCCAGACAGTCGTAAAATCTATTTACGATGCACTTCGTGTTACAGAAAAGCACATCCAGAACCATTATGAATACATTCATCCAATCCTTCCTGAAAAGATTACTTTTATTACATCTCAGGAATTAGTGGATATGTATCCAGGACTTTCCGCAAAGGAACGCGAATACGAAATCGTTAAGGAAAAAGGCGCTGTATGCTTAATGCAGATTGGTGACATTTTATCCAATGGCGAAAAACATGATGGTCGTGCTCCTGACTACGATGACTGGGCACTTAATGGTGATATCTTGGTATATTATCCAGTTCTTGACATCGCTCTTGAGTTATCTTCCATGGGCATCCGTGTAAATGCACAGTCCATGAAGGAACAGCTTAAGAAAGCTGGATGCGAAGAACGTGCAGAACTTCCATTCCACAAAGCATTAATCAATGGAGAACTTCCACAGACAATCGGTGGCGGTATCGGTCAGTCCCGTATCTGTATGTTCTTCCTTAGAAAATGTCACATTGGTGAAGTTCAGGTTTCTGTATGGCCAGAAGAAATTTATGAAAAGGCAGCAGAAAAAGGTATCACAATTCTTTAATATGTTAGCAAAGGCTGTTGCATTGATGAATATATCGGTGTGGCAGCTTTTTTTATGGAGGAAACAACATGTTTCAAAAACATGATATAACAAGGGATACTTGTCAGTTATTTGGTGGTCAGGCCAGACTTGGCTATGACTGGTGGTGGCATTCTCTGACTGCTCACCATGAAGTGACTGGCGAAGAAAAAGCATTTTTTATTGAATTTTTTGTCTGCAATCCGAAGCGTGGCGGGGTAGATCCTGTCTTTGGGCAGCTTCCTAAGAATCATGATGAGGGAATTCTGCCTTCTTATTTGATGGTGAAGTGTGGTACCTGGGGTGAGGATGCCCGTCAAATGCACCGTTTCTTTGGCTGGGATTTGATCAGAGTGTCTAAGCATGCACCGATTCGTATTCAGGCTGGTGACTGTTATGTCAGCGAAAATAAAATTCATGGCTCTGTAGCGGTTACAAAAGAAGATGCGGCTGAACACCCAGAATGGATGTGTGATGCGGGCGAGATGACATTTGATTTGAAGATTGATAAGAAAATAGCTTATAATGTAGGCTATGGTGCCAGCAAACCGATGCGTATGCTGCAGCTTTTTGAGATGTTCTGGCATGCAGAGGGAATGAAGACGGCGTACGAGGGCAAGATTAAATATAACGGTGAAACCTATGTGGTGACTCCAGAAACCTGTTATGGCTATGCGGATAAGAACTGGGGCAAGGATTTTACATCTCCTTGGGTCTGGCTCTCATCAAATGATCTGGTCAGTGAGATGACTGGGGAGAGATTACATGATTCTGTATTTGATATTGGGGGTGGCTGTCCGAAGGTAGGTCCTGTCGCTCTGCCAAGACAGCTTTTGTCTGCTTTTTATTATGAAGGGCAGGAATTTGAGTTTAATTTTTCAAAGTTCTGGACGGGATGCCGCACAATCTTTGACTGTCGAGAGACAGATACTCAGATTATATGGCATGTAGATCAGCGTACCTGGAAAAAACGCATGGTTGCAGATATTACCTGTGAGAAGAAGGATATGCTGCTCATTAATTATGAGGCACCAAATGGAAAGAAACTCCATAATCGCCTCTGGAATGGTGGCAACGGCAAAGGTACCATCGAGCTTTATGATGGTGGTGAATTAATAGATCGTATTCATGCAGAACATATTGGATGTGAATATGGTGAATACTGTTAAGTGGGGAACACTATTAAATGATGAATATGGAGCCAGGGTACGTTTTGTACTCTAGCTCCTTTTTGCGTCCGGTGTTATGCATTTTCTTCTACCCAGCGGCGAGTATATTCGATAAATTTCAGGCAGGCTAAGGATGCAGTCTCTAGTGATCGGGTGCCTACACTGATGGTTCGCTTTTGTGGATGGTCAAGTTCTAGGCAACACAGTTCATAAGGAATATCACGGAGAAGCAATGCTGGGAAGATGCTGTAGCCAAGATCCTTGTTTACCATGGCCATGGCAGCATAATCATTGTCCATACAGTAGGCAATATTAGGCTCTGCGTCGAAATGTTCAAAGATTTCCTTGATTCCGGTATGATGATCATATTTCATACTGATGTAAGGATATTCCCCCAGTTTATCAACTGGGAAAACAGAAGCTAAAGCAAGTTCATGTTCTGGAGATATGATAGCAAGAAGGCTTTCTTTTTTTAATGGAAAGAAGTCAATGTCTGAACTTACTTTCGTCAGGAAGAATCCACAGTCCACCTCGCCGGTCAGAACCATTTCCTCAGCCTTTAAACTGTCTTCTTCTGTGATTAGTTCAATCGAGATGCCTGGATAGTCACGCTTGAATTCCTGGATGATGCCGGGAATCCAGTGAATGGAAATACTATCGAAGATTTGAACACGCAGGGAGCCTTTTTCCAGACCACGAAGCTCGTTGATGGTCTGCTTTAAGATACGATTGTCCATATCAAGCTGGCGAATGTTTGGCAGAAGGATCTGTCCTTCAGGTGTGAGATGAACACCGCGTCGGTCGCGTAAAAACAAACTTAATCCCATCTCCTGTTCCAAAGTCTGAATGATGTAGCTGATACCAGCCTGAGTGTAGCCAAGAGCATTGGCTGCTTTACGAAAACTTCCTAACTCAGCGACAGTTAAGAAAACTTCGATACTGTTACGATCCATAAATGATTCCTCCTGATTTATTGCCGATTCTCATAAGAACAGTATATCATGTTGCTTGTACTGTGATAAGTATTACTTATCACAATCATAAAATAGTCTAGTTTTACTTTGGCACAAGGTTGTACTATTATATAACTATAAAGAGACATCAACTATAGTTTTATATACAATTACAATTCGAAGGAGGTAATAGTATGACAATTTTAGGAGCAATCGCATCTTATACTTTAGTTGCAGCAACAGCATGTGCAGGATTATATTTCTTTGGAGCAATGCTCATTGATTCTATGAGATAGATTCCGTTTGAGAATAAGCCTTTATTAATATCATATATCACATATAAAACAAGAAAACCGTCGGTGTAAACCGGCGGTTTTTTCTGGTTTGAGTAAGAATACACACAATCTAGCATTTTGGTATATGCATATTCTATCTTGATATTTTCTGACCGCCCGACGGATGTTAAAGTAATACCTGTAATCGACAAGGCAGATTACAATTTTAATGAATGACATAATAAATACCATATACAATATCAATGAATCAAGAACAAACTATAGATAAAATATAGTTAAATCCACAGACAGAAGGAAGGGAAAAGAACCATGGCAATCATTTTTAACGAAGAAAAGAAGACAATTAGCTTACACACAAAGAATACTACTTACCAGATGAAGATTGGAAATCTTGATTATGTGAACCATTTATATTATGGTCCAAAGATGATGGATGCAGATTTAAGCTATATGATCATGCAGTATGACCGTGGCTTTTCCGGCAATCCTTACGACTCCTTAAAGGAAAGAACATTCTCTTTAGATGCTCAGCCTCAGGAGTATTCCACTTTACAGCAGGGTGATTTCCGTACAAGCTCCATTGAAGTAATCAATGCAGACGGAAGCTACTCTTTCAACGGCAGATACAAATCCCACAAGATTACAGAAGGCAAATATGACCTTGAAACTCTTCCAGCAGCATTTGCGGCAGAAGGGGAACAGGCAGATACTTTAGAATTAGTATTAGAAGATGCCATCTCTGGTGTGGAAGTTCACTTAATTTACGGTGTTTTTGAAGAAAAGGACGTCATCACACGTGCAGCAAAAATCGTGAATAATTCAGAAGGCGATATCCACGTAAAGAAAATCATGTCTGCAACAATCGACTTTATGAATGGTGCAAATATGGATTTATTCCATTTACCAGGTCGTTACGGTCAGGAAAGACAGGCAGAAAGAAGTGCCATCACTCATCAGATCAATACCATTTGCTCTGGCAGAGGATCTTCCTCTCACCAGCAGAATCCATTTATCGCAGTTTGTGATAAAGATGCAACCGAAGATGCAGGAAATGTTTATGCAATGGCGCTGATGTATTCTGGTAACTTTTTAGCAGAAGTTGAGCTTGATCAGTACGATCAGCTTCGTATGCAGATGGGTATCAACTCCAAGAATTTCGACTACTTATTAAAGAGTGGAGAAACATTTGAAGGCCCTGAAGTACTTATGACCTTCACAAATGAAGGCTTCACTAAGATGAGCCACATTTACCACGACTTCTTCAGAAACAATTTAAATAAAAGTCGTTTCATGCATGAAGCAAGACCAATCTTAATCAATACTTGGGAAGCAGCATTTATGGATTTCGATGACAAAAAGCTTGTAGAAATTGCAAAGGCTGCAAAGAAGATGGGTGTAGAAATGCTTGTTATGGATGACGGCTGGTTTGGAAAACGTGACGATGATAATTCCGGTCTTGGTGACTGGTTCGTCAATGAAAACAAGATCAAATGCGGTCTTAACGAATTAGTAAAACAGATCAATGATTTAGATATGAAATTCGGTATCTGGTTTGAACCGGAAATGGTATCCGAAGATTCTGATCTCTACCGCGCACATCCTGACTGGGTTATGGAAATCCCAGGAAGAAAAGCAGTCCGAAGCAGAAATCAGTTAGCACTCGATATGTCCAGAAAAGAAGTGCAGGATTATTTGATTGAATCTGTAAACAAGATTTTAGACAACGCAAACATTGCATATATGAAGTGGGACATCAACCGTTCCGTAACTGATATCTGGTCAAATGCTTTGGCAGCTGATCGCCAGGGTGAAGTATACCACAGACATATCTTAGGGCTTTACCGTGTCATGGATGGAATCATCAAAACACATCCAGACATTTTATTTGAAGGATGCTCCGGTGGCGGTGGCCGTTACGATGCTGCTATGATGTGTTATTACCCACAGTACTGGGTATCCGACAACACAAAACCAATCGACAACTTAAAGCTTCACTATGGAACTTCTTTCTTATATCCAGTAACTTCCATGGGTGCACACGTATCTGACGCAAGCCCATTCGTTCCATTTGAAACAAAAGCAGTTGTTGCAATGTGCGGTACATTTGGCTATGAGCTTGATGCAACTCACTTAAGCGATGAAGTTGTTGAAGCATGTGCAAAGAAGAGCGCATTATACAAAAAATACTTTCCGCTTATTTTAGAAGGCGATTATTATAGATTGACAAATCCATTTGCTCTTAGCAATTTCACAGCATGGGAATCTGTTTCTAAAGACAAGAAAGACGCGCTTGTCAGTGTTGTGATCACAAACTTAACTGTAAATGGTCCACAGGAATACTTAAGACTGAAAGGACTTGATGCAGCGACTATGTATGAAGTAACAGGAGAAAATGTTTCTCTCACTTTATCTGGTGCAGCATTAATGTATGCAGGTCTTCCAATTCCTAGAGAAGTACCTGATTTCTCATCTATGCAGTTTGAAATTAAGGCAATGTAGTTGAGAAAATTGTTTTAAAAACGAAAATTCTAACAAAAGGCTGTCGTGCGATATGTTTTTTACTCCCGTTTGAATGTCGCAAGATGGCCTTTTTATTGTTGTAAGAATCTTGCAAAAAGAAATAAATTAGAGATGTACTTGTGACATGAATTAGTTTAATATATATATGTATCATAATGTTCTGAAATAAATATTAAATGATTATATAGAAGAATAAATGAAAGAAAAGGGATGAATCAGATGACAGAGACAGAATTAAAGAAGTTAAAACGATTTGAATTATTAGAAATTATGGTTCAGCAGGGTAAGGAAATTGAAAGTTTAAAAGCAGTCGTTGCCCAGCAGAGTGCACAACTTGCTGACCGCACGATTAAGATTGAAAAAGCAGGTACCATTGCAGAAGCATCTTTTGCATTAAATGGTATTTTAGGTGCGGCAGAAGCAACTGCAAAACAGTACCTTGAAAATATTGAACGCTTAAATAACGAACAGGAACGCATTTGCCAGGAAAAAATCGACGAAACAGATGCAAGATGTGCAATTCTCGAACAGGAAACTACCGCAAAATGTGCAGCTCTTGAACAGGAAACCACATCTAGATGTGCGACGCTTGAATACGAAACAAAGAATAAAGTAGAAACCTTAGAAAAAGACACGATGATGTACTGTAATGAGCTTCGTGCAAAAACAGAAACAGAATGTAAAGAATTACAGGAAACAACAAAAGCGGACTGCGAAAAACAGATTGCAGCGGCAGATGATTATTATGCAGAAACCATCATGAAGACAGATGCAGAAGTAGAAAAACGCTGGGAAGAATTAAAGGGACGTTTAGAAAGCTTCTACGATGCACACAAAGGTTTACGTGAATTGTTAAATTTAGAAGGACAGATTAATCGTCTGTAAAGAATATGGAATTATTAGTGAAAATAATCGTTTGCTTTTTCGCAGGAGCGGGCGCTGGTATCGGAACGGGCTTTGCCGGAATGAGTGCAGCAGCCATTGTTGGTCCGATGTTAGCAACCTTTCTAGGCATGGCACCCTATCAAGCAATCGGGATTGGATTAGCCTCCGATGTGCTTGCAAGTGCAATTAGTGCCTGGACCTACAAAAAGAATAAAAATTTAGATGTAAAAAACAGTCTGGTGTTATTAATCTGTGTGCTGTGCATGACCGTTGTGGGAAGTTTGATTGCAAAGATGCTACCAGACCGTGCCATGGGAACAACCACACAGATTGCCATGGTATTCATCGGACTTCGCTTTTTGCTAAAACCAGTACAGAATACAAAAGAACAGATGGCAGCAGTTGAGCCACGAGAACGAATCATTAAGTCAGCGATTGGTGGGTGTCTGGTTGGATTTATCTGCGGTTTCGTAGGTGCAGGTGGCGGTATGATGCTTCTCTTTGTACTTACCTCTTTCCTTGGCTATGAAATGCATATGGCTGTTGGAACAAGCGTATTTATCATGGCTTTTACCGCTTTTACCGGAAGTGTCAGTCATGTCATGATTGGCGGAATGCCGGATGTGCAGGCAATGCTTCTTTGCATTGTGTTTACTCTCTTGTGGGCACGAATTGCAGCAGTGATTGCAAATAAAGCAAGTGCCATTACTTTAAATCGCGTGGTTGGTATTGTAATGATTACTACAAGCGCTGTGATTCTTGCAGTGAATTATTTAATTTAATATTTGGAGATTAGAAAAAGGGACTGTGCAAAAAGTCCCTTTTTCAATGCTCAAAAGTTATTTATGTGCTTCATCATATCCTTCTAAAATCGCATAAGAGGAGCTAGTTCCGATGCGTGTTGCACCTGCATCGATCATGGCAGCGCAAGCTTCCCAGGTTCTTATACCACCGGCAGCTTTTACGGATACCTCATCTCCAACTGTCTCTTTCATCAGTTTGACATCTTCTACGGTAGCACCGCCAGTACCAAAACCGGTGCTTGTTTTGATGAAGTCCGGTTTTACTTTTTTTGCGATTAAGGCAGCAGCTTTGATTTCATCTTTTGTGAGATAACAGTTTTCAAATATTACTTTGATCGTTTTACCATGTTTACGGCATGCAGCGACCATCTGAGTCATCTCGTCTTCAATATAGGCAAGATCGCCCATCTTTAATCGTCCAACATTTAATACATAATCAATCTCATCTGCACCATCTTCGATTGCATTTAAAGTTTCTGCCACTTTAGAAGCAATATTCATCTGTCCCAAAGGAAATGCAATCGCAGCACCTACATGGATATCCGTATCCTTTAAGAATTCCTTACACCAGGCAACAGGGGAGGAATTGATGGCTACCATAGCAGTATGAAGTTCCTTTGCTTCGTCACAAAGCACCTTAAAGTCGTCCTGAGTGGCAAATGCTTTTAGGTTTGTGTGGTCAAATAATCTGGCTAATTCTGCTCTTGTAATTGTTTTACTGTTCATTGTGAAAACCCTCTTTTTTATAATAATATAATCATTAATTAACTAAAATTCAGTATAACATAGTGAAAAAATTAAGGTCAAATATGATATTATAAACGTAGATTATTTTGAAAATTGCAGATAAAGATAACAAGAAAAGGAGTACAAGATGTTAAAGAGAAAAATAGCATTATTATTAGTGATTGTCCTGATCCTTGGCTTATTCGTTACCGGTTGTGGCGGTACAAAGGAAGTCGAAATGGATGAAACAATGGAAGAAGCGGTTCTTCCTGCAGGTGACCTTGCATCCGTCGAAATTGAGGATGCAGGAAAAGAGATGACAAAAAAAGAAGAAAATGAGATGAAGAGAGCGATGCGTGCATACAAACCTGCAGAAAGCACTCTTTTGATCAATAAAGCAAAAAAATACTATTTCTACAGCCAGTTAAGTGCTAATCAGAAGAAAATTTACGAAGCTCTTTTTGTTGCTGCTTCCGATCCGGAAAAAGCAGAATGTCGTGCAATGTTTTTAAGCGGAAGAGAAGCATTTTCTGAAAAATTCTGGAACGATTATCATGAAGCATACTATTCCTTAGTGTATGATCATCCGGAACTTTTCTGGCTCTATATGGGAAAAGATACTTATTTCTATTTCTACCATACACCTGGATCTACGAGTGGCGGTAAGAACATCATTTATGTGAAGCTGAATGCACCAGTAAAAAATTATAGAGAAAATCAGAAGAGATTTAACAAAGCAGCAAAGACATTTTTAAAAGGAATCGATACAAGCAAAACAAAAAAAGAGCAGGCTCTTTGGGTGCATGATAAGCTGATCAAACAGGTTTCTTATGATTATCCGGTTGCAGATAAGAATTTAAATGCTGACTTTGCTCATTCTGCATATGGTGCATTGGTTGAAAACTCTCGTGGCAAAGATTACAAAGCGGTATGCGATGGTTATGCTCTTGCATATGAATATTTATTACAGCAGCTTGGCATTGAGGCAAGTATTGTGATTGGTTCTGCAGGAGGAGATAAGAATAATCTTGGTCTTCATGCATGGAACATCGTGAAATTCGGCAAAAAATGGGTAGAAACGGATGCATGCTGGGATGATGCAGGAAATCCGTACTCCAGACTCGATAAAAAGGGCAAATGGTACAAGTATCAGAAAGAAGCCTACACCGACAAAAAATATCGTAAATTCTTAGATCATTATCTTTATAATGTGACAACAAAGAAGATGAAGCATTATGTACCAACGGATAAAGATCGCTATCTCACAAAAGATAAGAAATGGTACTTTACTATGACAGGAGAAAGCTATCATATCAGAGAAAAGACTGGAAATTATGGTCGTCTTATGAAGATGGCACCGACAGCAGAATAAACGATAGATATCATACGAAAGAGAAATGTTTGGGAAAAGAAGTATACATTGTCTGATCCTGCTGCTTGTTTGTTTACTGCTTGTTTCCTGTGGCTCTAAAAAGAAGATGAGCAAGGAAACATATGAAGATATTGTTGCGAACAATGAACAGACGGTTACCGAAGATCAGACAAAGATTGAGAAAACAAAAAATTATACGAAAAAAGAAGAAACTGATTATACTATATTCGTCTATATGATTGGTTCTGACCTCGAAAGTATGCTTGGCAATGGTACCAGAGATATTGACGAAATATCTGAGGCGAATATCCCGTATGACAAGACAAATGTTCTTGTATACACCGGGGGCGCAAATCGATGGGTTGAGAATATCCCGGTTTCTAGTAACTGTGTACTCGACCTTTCGATTAGCCATCAGAAAAAACGAATTGTGGGTCGAACCGGTAAAAGCGTTAGTATGGGAGCTGCAGGAACATTGGCAGACTTCTTAAAGTTTGGACGCGAGAATTATCCGGCAAAGCATTACAGCCTGGTATTTTGGGATCATGGCGCAGGACCTGTATGGGGCTTTGGTAATGATGAGCTTCACGATGGGGATATGCTGATGCTTTCCGAACTTCGAGAGGGATTGTCGGATGCAGACATGCATTTTGACTGGATTGGTTTTGATGCCTGCTTGATGGCATCGATTGAAACGATGGATGTTGTTCGGCCTTATGCTGATTATTTTATTGGCTCGGAAGAATTAGAACCTGGGTCAGGATGGGATTATACGGCATTATCGATTTTAGAAGAAACATTTGATGCGAAGAAAATAGCTTCTGCCATTGCAAAGAGCTATGAAACATACTATCTCGAAGAAGCGGATGAATTTTATCATCCAGAGATGACGATTTCGGTGACAGATTTGTCAAAGCTTGAAGCTGTGAAAGAAGCATTTGATCAAGTCGCGGGTAAGCTTGCAGCTTCGATGGAAGAGGGCAGCTATGAAGAAATTGCACAGCTTCGTAAGGATTCGAAAACCTTTGGCCTGGTAGAAGGGGAAAAAGGTGCAAATCCATATTATTATGATTTGATCGATCTGGGCGATTTTACAAAGAAATTTGCTTCTGTTTATCCGAAAGAAAGTAAGAAACTTACAAAGGCACTTTCGCAATTTGTTGTGGAAGCGCGGGGGAATGTGAATGGAGCGGAAGGTGTATCCATCTATTACCCATACAAGAATCAGGAAATGTATGATACTTTAGAAGATCATTATCGTGAAACTTCGATCTCATCGACCTATATGCTCTTTTTGGAAATGCTTTCTGATTATGTGATTTCTGATACGGACTGGACGCTTGGAAGTTTGGTTGAACTTGAAGATGAGTATACGTATACTTTGACAAAGGATCAGCAAAAGGATGTGACGGCGGCATATATCAATGTATATGAAAAAGGAACCCTGTCAGATGCTCCTCGCGTGTTGAAACGTCGTATGACAGTCGGCGAAGATGGTGTCATTCATATTCCAAAGGATCAGAAGATTTTATACTTTGTTTCAAATGGTGCTTTTGATGAAACAGATTTGGGTGGACGGCAGCTCGGTGACAATGCGAGTGAAGAGATTGCAGTCATCGTTACTCAGCTTGAAGGTGCAGAACAGACACAAAAAGGAGCACATAAACAAAAATATCGTTTAGAAGATGTTTTCCTTGTGCGTGATCCGGAATTTGAAGAAGGTGACGATGAGCAATATACAATTCCGGTAACTATTCCATTTCTCTATAATGAAAAAAAGGATAAGATTCAGATTCAAAATATTAGCTTAAAAACAGACGATTATGCGTTTGGTGGAAAGTCTACCATTGATTTATCTGAATACGAGCAGATTTCCTTTGGAGGATCCATGTTTAAAAAGACATTTTATTCGCTCGAAGCGGAACTAAACTTAGAATGGAAATCCTGTATAGAGAAGGATATGTCGATTTCAATCGAACTTGAATTAGAAGACAGTAAGGGAGAAATTCATATCGTGAAATAACAAAGAGTCACTTTGTGACTCTTTGCGCACCCATACCATAAAAAGGCTGTGAACAGATTTTGTTCACAGCCTCTTTGTTTATAGAAAGCTTACGCCATACTTTTTTTCATGTGTTCATATAATAATGGCATGAGATCATAGATACACATATGTGGATATTGTGTATAAAGCTCGTCCCAAGGGAGCATGTATGGGGATAACAATCCGACTTCATCTTTTTCCGGTGCGTAGGACCAGCCTCGAACGACATTCATATACATCCAGCGACGATGTTCGGATTTTCCGAAGTCGTTTAGGAATGGAGTAGCTTTGATCTTGGCAAGAGTATCATCCAGAGAATCGCAGTAAGTATAGATGTTACCGTGCTGCTGTAAGATAGAGCCCTGCTCACCAAACCAGGCATCAAGCTGGTGATGTACCTGATCTCCAAATGCATCTTCTAACATCTGTTTTACGATGTTTTGATGAAGTGCCACATAGCGGCTGGAATCCTGTTTGTATTGCGTTACATTTTCCCATTTGGTTACTTCAATTGCTTCAGGAGCATTCTGCATCTTTTTAAATTCTAATTCCGAAATGATATTTAAGGAATTATAAATTTTGTGAAAATCCTTAGCAGATTCTTCTAAAGAATGATTCACAATATGATTGATATCTAAATATTCCTTAGAATCGATGACTACCACATTCTCGTGAGAACGACTATCATTGATGTATTTTGTTAAGGCTGGATCTGTCATAAGACAGGTAATGATCGGGAAGGATGACTGGGCATTCTTTCTGGAATATTCTAAAAGACCTTCCATACATGCGAAACTGGCATCCATATTTTCGATGCAGAGAACCGCGTAATCAAGCGATGACTGTCCATTTAAATAGTCTAAAAATTTTCTCCCGGAAATATTTAAATTTCTGAAGTTTACAGTAAGAGAACCGTCGGACTGCGTATCATTGATTACTAATTGATTTGCCTCGCTCGAAGCGTAATCAGAAGAAAATCTACGCAGGAAAATATCTTTTTTGTGGTTCATATTGTAATCGATGGCATCGATGATGATTGGATTTGTCCCACTGTAAATGCTCTGATTGATGGTTTCGATCAATAATTCCTGCCCCATTTCGCCAAGACCAGCAATTAAAATGTGAATTGGCTGGTTTTTCTTCTTTACTGGAAGTGGAGTGTGATGAAGTACATTTAAGGCACGGATGTGAGAAAGATGGAATAATTTTGGTGCCACACATTCTTCCTTGTGCTCATTGTAATAATCAACAAACCATTTGCGCATGGAAGGTTCTTCACACTGGCAGCACAGAACACAGTCTTTGTCGATTGTGGAACCACCGTTTGCTGAGAGCTTCATGTAAAGGGAGAAGTTTTTCGTTGTGGATTCTTCCATCAGGAAAATCTCTTTTGCAAGTGGTAAATTGATTTTTTGTAAGAAACCAGGAATTTCATCCTCATTAAGAGACAGAAGGTCTTCTTCTACGATTTCGATGTTTTTTCTAAGAAGTGCAAGTCGTTCTTCTTTTGAGATTTCTTCCGAAGCAATTAATAGAATTCGCTGGTTCGGATGTTTTTTCTGGCTGTTTTGGATCATCTTCTTTGTTGTAGCGTTATTTCCGAAAATAATAGCACATGGCTGATTTCGTTTGGAGTATTTTAACTTCATTCGGCGCACAAAGCTTTCGAAGAATATGAGAGCAACAGATGCTGTACATAAAGGTGCAACTACATGAGCAATCGCATAAAGGTAGAGCAGCATTTTTGCCATGAATGGAGTGAAAAATGCGACCGTTGGAGCCGCACTATAGGATTTGCACGTTTCAATGGCATCACCAAGACTTAAGTTTGGATTTAAAAAGAAACTTGAAATGGAAGATCTGACCATCAAGATAATGCTGACTAAATTAAGACTATAGCCTTTGTGAACGATATAAAAGAGATAACCCTCAATCGATCCAACAATAAAACTGTATGCGGTAAATAATGCAATGATGCGATTTCTTTTTTTCATAATATACTCCGTTCTGTCGTTTTTTCGATGCAAATATTTTGCAAATGATAAGTTTAGTCTATCAGTTTTCTACCGGTTTAGGCAACAAAATTGTCAGAAATAATAAGAACGTGATATAATTGCTGTGACGAAAGTATGATTAGGAGGTGTGTTACATGGGATTAACACATTTTGATGATAATGGAAAAGCAATTATGGTAGATGTTTCTGAAAAGAAAGAAACGATGCGCGAAGCCATTGCCTGTGGAACCATTACAGTAAATGAAGAAGTTTATGAAGCGATTGAGAATGGCACCATGAAAAAGGGAGATGTTCTTGGTGTTGCGACTACAGCAGGAATCATGGGTGCAAAGCGTACCTTTGAATTGATTCCAATGTGCCATGTACTTCCTTTAAGCGGTTGTAAAATCTGGTATGAAAAAGATCCAAAAAATCGTACGATTTATGCTTTCTGTAAAGTAAAGGTAACCGGACAGACGGGGGTTGAAATGGAAGCACTTACTGGAGTCAGCATCGCACTTCTAACCATTTACGATATGTGTAAAGCGCTTGATAAGGCGATGGTGATTGGAGATACATTCTTATGCACGAAGAGTGGTGGTAAGAGTGGCGATATCCGCAATATGAAAGGACATGAAAAAGCATTTGCACTGCTTGAACGTACATTAGGGGAATAAAAGAATGAAGATATTAAATAGAGGGGTACTTCCTGTGGTTATGGCACTTTGTGGTATGGTATTTCTTATCACGGTGGCAACAACGATTACATTAAATACAAGGGCATTGTATGTTCATGATATGAAAAAATATGACCTGGCCAAACTAACCGGGTATTCAGAAGAAGAAATTCTGCAAAATTATGATCAGCTGATTTCTTATAACTCTATGTTAAATGAAGAGGAGCTCCTGACATTGCCAACCTTGCCACAGTCCGACAATGCAAGAATTCATTTTATGGAAGTGAAGAAGATCTTTGTGAACTTCCAGCTGGCGGGAATTGTGACTGGAGGGCTGTTAGTATTTTACTATGGGATTTCTCAGATGTCTAAGTGGAAAAATCAGAATAAAGCAAGATGGCTGTCAAAAGGCTCAAAAGAAGAACTGGCAGCAAAGGCAGTGCGTGAGCGTATGGCTCGCTCCCTTAAATTAACCGGACTTTTCAGTGTCATTATTCCTGCTGTTTTTGGTGGGGCAATCGCCCTTAACTGGGACTGGGCATTTGTGACCTTCCACCATATCATGTTTGATAATGATTACTGGATTTTCGACTATAGAACCGATCCGATTATTGATATGCTCCCAGATGAATATTTCATGCATTGCGCGATTATGATCATAGCAATTGTTGTAGCAGCATCTGTGATTTGTTATCTTATCGGGAAAAAGATAGCGACTAAACTTGCTTCAGAAGAATAAAAATGAATTAATTAGTTTTGAGCAGCCTTCGGGCTGCTCATTTTTTTACTGTATCAACAGAAAATATGATATGCTAAAATATAAGTGTGATTTAAATCACGGAAATAAGAAAATATATAAACTATAATAAAAAATATAATACAGAGATGTGAAAATAAAAAAAGTAAAGGGAGAAAAGATATGAAACTAACAACCAAAGATTTGACCTTGTGTGGGATGTTTGCAGCTTTAATTATTGTTGGTGCATTTATCCGAATCGACATCCCGATGCCACTTTATACCATGCATTTTACGTTGCAATGGTTCTTCGTTATGGCGGGAGCATTGTTGCTTGGTTCTAAAAAAGGAGGACTAAGCGTGCTTGTTTATCTCATGATCGGATTAGTCGGAATTCCGGTATTTGCAGCAGGTGGTGGCCCAGCTTACGTCTTACGACCAGGATTTGGATTTCTTTTAGGATTCGTATTTGCGGCTTTTGTCATCGGAAAAATGATAGAACTGTGCAAGAAGAATTCATTCCTTAAGATGCTCCTTGCAACAACAATCGGCCTGGTTATCTACTATACCGTAGGAGCCATTTACTTTTATCTAATCAAAAATCTCTATGCCGGCGAAGCAGTTCCATGGACGGTCGTTGTGGTTCAGTATTGCCTCATCACCGTTTTGCCAGATTTTTTATTATGCGTATTAGCAAGCGCCGTCTGTAGCAAATTTAAGCCTGTATTTACAAGATTGCTTGCCTAAGGAGGTACCATCATGGCATATTTTCCAATGTTTGTTGATATCACAGATTGTGACTGCCTGATTATTGGTGGTGGCAAGGTCGCATTTCGTAAAGTACAGGTGCTCCTTGATTTTGGGGCAAATGTTACCGTCATCGCACAACACATCTGTGAAGAAATTAAATTCGTCGCGGAATCTAAAAACGATGAAGAAAACAAAAACACAGTTACTTATGAAGAACGAGAATATAAATTATCAGATTGTGATGAGAGGATTCTTGTCATTGCGGCAACAGATTCTCATGAAAAAAACCATGAAATTGCCGAGTATTGCAAGGCAAGAAGAATTCCAATCAATGCTGTTGATCAAAAGGAAGACTGTTCCTTTATCTTTCCATCTTATGTCAGGGAGAAAGATCTTGTGGCAGCATTTTCTTCTGCAGGAAGCTCACCGCTTTTGACACAGATTTTAAAAGAAGAAGAAAAAAAAGTACTCACCCCATATCTAGGAGCATTAAATGAGGCCTTAGGAAGCATACGAGAAGAAGTAAAAAAAGCATTTGGCACGGAAAAAGAACGAAAAGCTGTGTACCGGATGATTTATGAACGAGCGGTAAAAGAAGAAATCATACCAAGTAAACATAAGATGAAGGAGTGGATTTCATGCATTACATTGTAGGAACCAGAGGTTCAAAGCTTGCACTTGCTCAGACGGGGCAGGTTGTAAAGCGATTAAAGGAAGCATACCCAGAAGATTCTTTTGAAATAAAAGTGATTAAGACGACAGGCGATAAAATTACGAATCGCCCTTTGGACAAAATTGGAACAAAAGGGATATTTGTGGATGCTATTGAAGAACAGCTTATGAGTGGAGAAATCCATCTGGCAGTGCATTCCATGAAAGATATGCCCAATACACCGATGGAAGGGCTTATGTTTTCCAAAGGATGGAAGAGAGAAGATCCAAGAGATGTACTCTTGCTTCGTAGTGCAAAGAGTCTTGAAGAACTTCCAATTGGAACAACCATAGCAACAGGAAGCAAAAGAAGAGCTTATCTTATGAAACAGATGCGGCCGGATGTGAAGATTGCTCCAATCAGGGGAAATATCGATACAAGAATTCGAAAGATGAAAGAAGGGTTCTCAGATGGGATTGCGATTGATGGAATCATCATCGCGGCAGCAGGACTTAAGAGAATCGGAAGAGAAGATGAAATCGCACACTATTTTGATCCGAAAGAGTTCATACCAGCACCTGCTCAAGGAAGTCTCGCTTTGGAATTAAAGGCGGACAACAAAGAATTGCTAGAGAAATTAGATGCATTATCGGATGAAGATGCAGATGAAATTATGACATTAGAGCGAGGATTTTTAAAAGCCATTGGAGGAAGCTGTAAAGAGCCGATCGGAGCATTTGCCGCAAAAGCTGGAGAAGAATACGTGCTTCGTGCACTTTACGGAGATTCAGAAGGGAAAAGTGTAGCGACAGTATGTGTTTCATCCAAACTAGGTGGCACAGAATTGGTGGAAAAAGCAGTGAAGAAAATTGCTGAAGCACATGGGATGATCAAGGATGAAAGAAGCTGTGCCCGAAAAGAAAACAGTGAGGAATAAATAATGGGAAAAGTATATTTAGTTGGAGCGGGTCCGGGAGATCCAGGACTCTTAACTTTAAATGGATATGAAGCAGTAAAAAATGCAGACTGCCTGATTTATGACCGCTTAGTTGGGGATGAAATCATCCACATAGCAAAACCAGAGTGTGAACTGATTTATGTGGGCAAGGAGAATCATCGTCATACTTTGCCACAGGAGAAAATCAATGAATTGTTATATAAGAAGGCCCTTGAATATGAGCATGTCGTTCGCTTAAAAGGCGGAGATCCTTATGTGTTCGGACGTGGTGGGGAAGAGGCTCTTTATCTGCTTGGAAAAGGAATTTCTGTGGATGTTGTGCCAGGCATTAGTTCTTCCATAGCAGCTCTTTCTTATGCAGGTATTCCGATTACACATCGTGGTATCTCCACGAATTTTCATGTATTTACCGCCCATGGACGCAAAGATGAGATGATTGAAATCGATTATTCTGCATTGTTAGATGAATCTTGTACAGCTGTATTTTTAATGGGGCTTAGTCATGTTGGTAAAATTTCAAAACGCTTTTTAGAAGCTGGAAGAAAGGAAGAAACTCCAGTCGCAGTCATTTCCAATGGAACACTTCCAAATCAGAAAACCTGCGTGGGAAATTTGCTGACCATTGAAGAAAAAGTAAAGGAAGCAGGGCTTACTTCTCCGGCAATTATCGTTGTAGGAAATACGGTAAATCTTGTTGAAAACCTTGCATTCTTTGAGAATCGACCACTTTTTGGGAAAAGATATTTTGTTCCATATATCGAAGGCTTTGATTTTACCTTTGCAAATGGATTGACCGCGATGAGAGACAGTCGATTAGCAACCATGATTAAAAAACAGGGAGGAGATGTTATGCCATACAAAGTTGGAAGAATCAGCCCCCTTGCCATTGATTTTTCATTCTTAAAAGAAATGAGCGACGATGATTATCTCGTGTTTACAAGCCAGAATGGCGTAGCTGCATGCATGAGCGAATTAAAGAGACAAGGGCTTAGTATCCGGGACTTAAAAGGAAAAATCGCAGTCGTTGGGAAAAAGACAGCAAAAGCGATCGAAGGGTTTGGTTTATCCGTCGATGTAATGCCGGAAAAACAATTAGGTGTCTGTCTTGGTAAAGAATTAGAAGGTGAGATTGAAGATTTATCCACAAAAGTGATCTGGCTTGCAGCAAAAAAATATTCGAAAGGCCTTGAAGTAGAATTAGCAGGCCGATGCGATCTTACCATACTGCCGGCTTATGAAAATAAAGAGGTGGACGAAGCATTTGACGAGCTAGAGGTAGATGGCGTTATCTATACCAGTGCCTCGAATGCAAGAAGATGCATAAAACGCGCTCAGGGGAAATTAGAGGGTGTGCCAGTGTATTCCATCGGTGCCGTTTGCAGCAGAGAAATCAAAAGACTTGGATGCATGAATTTTGAAGAAGCCAAAGAACCATCCTATGAAGCAATTGTGGAACTTTTGGCAAAATAGAGGGTATCAATCATTGAGAATATAAAAATACGGGTGAACAGATGAAAAAAATGAACACACCATTTTTCCTGGATTTAAGTGAGGAAAATAGAAAAAAATTATTAGAACGAGGGATGGTCGAAACCATTAAGAAGAACAAGGTAATCTTTCAGGAGCTCGATGAAGTGGAGTATGTGTATATAGTGCTTGACGGATTTGTATCAATCTATCGAAACAGCCGATATAGCGAAGTGAAAATCATGTTTATTTTGTCCGATCACGAGATGATCAATGATGTGGTCCTCGAACGCAATAAGACTTCGGTACAGGCAAAAACGATGAGTGATACAAAAATATTAAAAATCAAAATTCAGGATTTCGAAGCTCTCATCGATGATGATGTGGAGATTGCAAAAGCACTGTATCGATCTCTGGCGTATAAAACAAGGCGTCTGTATCATCAGGTGGGAAATGCAAATGGATCTTATCCTCTTGCTAAGCATCTGGCAGCTAAAATCTGGAAGCTTGCAAGAGATTATGGGGAAGATACACCTGAGGGCAGAAAAATTAAGTTTGGAGTAACGGTTACCTTTCTTTCAAATATGCTTGGGGCGAAAAGAGAGTCAACTTCACGAGCATTATCCTCTATGAAAAAAGATGGATTTGTTGTTTATGAAGGATTGGTTCTAATCGTGCCAGATATGAAACGATTAAGACAATGCTTTGAAAGGAAATAATGGCCTTTCAAAGTATTATTCGTTCCAAATCGTTGCCCAGGTATTTTTGATGTCGTCAAAATTTACTTTTCGAAGCATATAGAGAGCTAGAACTAACATTGTGATTCCTAATGCGGAATCTGAAATTAGATCCGAGACGGTAACGGATTCCTGAAGCATTGCTCCGGTAGCATTTGTCGGGAACATCATATTAATGATGTCATGCAAAACGTGATAAATCATAGGTAGTACGATGGAGCCGGTTCTTAGATAGATTGCTGCCCAGAAAATGCCAACAATAAGGGAAAAAACAACCTGTGTAATGGTGACACTTAACAATGCCCCTTCCCCAATGTTCGTAAAATGAACGCATCCAAATATAAGGGAAGTCAGGATAACGGAATGGATGATTCTCTTATCATCCGGATTATTTTTCATCATAATCGAAATCGGAACAGCTCTAAATACGGTTTCTTCAAGAACACCTGCAAAAAGGCCAAAACAAATCGTGGTTATCGTTGGGGCAACTAACTTGTCAAGACCGCCAAGGTCAACAATAGCCCCAAAGAGCAGGCAAAGAATATCAACGATTGCTGCAATGAATACAGCGATGAAAACGTCTTTTTTATACGCTTTTGTAAAGGAAAATACTCCTTTGAATTTCTCTCTTCGTAAATGTCGTTTGTAAATAAGTAAAAATATCAAGGCAGCAACGGCGGTGCAAAAAGTAGTGATGGTCTGCACTTCCTTGCCTAAAATAGCTTCCGGAATCAAAGTGATAAAGGCTGCAAATGTTGGAATGATAATATAAAGAAGTGGGATGGAAAGGATCGCTCCAAGATATGGACGGTCAACGATTGGTCTTTTTTGGTTCATTTGTTTACTCCTTTTGTAAAATTAAATTGAGCCAGCGTTCATCACCACGGCCTGCACGCACATCTCCGGTAATCCAGGTTTCAACGATGGACAGTCTGCTTTCGGAGAGTTCTTCGAGTGATTTTATATATTCGTGGAAAGAGTTTTCTGTAAAATTCGTAAAATATCTTCCGTTTCGTTCTCCTTCAAAATCGCCATATTTAAAAGAAGTATAGAGAACCCCGCCAGGTTTTAAGGCATCTTTTATTTTATAAAGCACAGGCAGCAGCTCCTCTTTATTCAAATGAAGGATGGAAGAGCATGCCCAGATGCCATCGAAACGATTGATTTCGTTAAGATCCTGAAAAAGCATATGCTTAACAGCAATTCCGGTATATTCGGATGCTTTTTTACAAAGCATCGCAGAGCCATCGATAGCTTCCACCTGATACCCCTGTTCTAAAAAGCATTTCGTATCTCGCCCCGAACCACAACCAAAATCTAATATACAAGCATCGTCCCCAAGATAGGAGAGAAAATGCTCCTGCGTAGTGGTAAAGTCAACACCAATGGTATTTTCGATAAAGCTTTCTGCATTTGTGTCATAATAATTTAAGGTTTTGTTGTTCATCATATCACCTTCTCATTGGAATAAAATCTATTATTATAATAGCATAACAATACTTGTTTATGCTATACTAGTCAGACAAGGCAAAAATGAATCATCAAAAATTTAAAATAAAGGAGCAAAGGAATATGAAAATTGCAGTAACTTATGACAATGGTCAGATCTTCCAGCATTTTGGAAGAACAGAAGAATTTAAAGTATATGAAATCGTAGACAG
This sequence comes from Lachnospiraceae bacterium, assembly GCA_024403555.1. Lineage (GTDB taxonomy): Bacteria > Bacillota > Clostridia > Lachnospirales > Lachnospiraceae > Fimousia. The sequence continues at coordinate 42,343 of JAKSRP010000001.1, forward strand.
CAAAATTGCATCCGCTGAAGTAATCAGCAGTGAAGGTCAGGGACATGGTGCATTAGCAAGTCTTCTTGCAGAAAAAGAAATCGCAGTATTAATCTGTGGTGGTATTGGAGAAGGTGCTCAGAACGCACTTGCAGAAGCAGGAATCTTATTATTCTCAGGTGCTCAGGGGGATGCTGATGCGGCAGTAGAAGCATTTCTTAAGGGCGAATTAGTGAATGCTGGTGCAAACTGTGACCACCATCACCATGACGAAGAAGAAGGCTGTGACGGCGACTGTGGAAGCGGTTGTGGCGGTGGCTGCGGTGGATGTCATGGCGGTCAGATGGAACCAATCATGGAAGGAGAAAATGTTCTTAAGACAATGAGAGTACATTACAAAGGAACATTTAACGATGGCAGTGTATTTGATTCTTCTTATGATCGTGGTGAACCATTAGAATTCATTTGTGGTATCGGTCAGATGATCGAAGGATTTGACCGTGCAGTAGCAAATATGAAGGTTGGAGAAGAAGTAGATATCCATCTTATGCCAGAAGAAGCATATGGTCCATCCAATCCAGATGCAATCGCTACACTTCAGATTGCTCAGTTACCTGGTTCTGAAGATTTAGAAGTAGGTATGAGAGTATTCTTAACAAATCCAATGGGTCAGCAGTTCCCTGTAACAGTTACTGCAAAGGATGAAACAACGATTACATTAGATGCGAACCATGAAATGGCTGGAAAAGAATTAAACTTCCACATTGAAGTAGTAGAAATTTTTGGATAATTGAAAATAAAGAGTGTATATGGCGAGAATTCGTTTTCGCGATATACACTTTTTCTTTTTTATTCGATATTCTTTTAAAAGTATAACGAATGGGATATAATAATACATGAAGAATTAGTCAAACGTGAACGATGATGCAAAAGCACAATGTGAGAAAGGGATAAAACTATGGAAATAATCAAAGAATTACCAGAAGTATTTGAAGAATTTGCAGAAGCGAGAAAGAACTCCTTCTTAACAATGAAACAATTAAAGGATCAGGGAAAACCTGTTGTTGGTGCGTATTGTACGTATTTTCCTCGTGAAATTGCGATGGCAGCAGGTGCAGTAACCGTAGGGCTTTGTTCTGTATCTCCAGAAACAATTCCAGATGCAGAAAAAGATCTTCCTAAGAACCTTTGCCCACTGATCAAATCCAGCTATGGTTTTGCAAAGACAGACAAATGTCCTTATTTCTATTTTTCTGATGTAGTTGTGGGTGAAACTACATGCGACGGCAAGAAGAAAATGTATGAATATATGTCTGAATTTAAAGATGTTGTCTGCATGCAGCTTCCACAGAATCAGAATGAGGATTCTCTTGCACTTTGGAAAAAAGAAGTGATCAAATTAAAAGAACATTTAGAAGAAAAATTCGAAGTGGAAATTACAGATGAAAAGCTTCGTGAAGCAGCAAAGCTTAATAATCAGGTAAATGCTTCCTTGAAAAAACTTTATGGTCTCATGAAGAATGATCCAGCTCCAATCAAAGGACTTGATATGTTCCATGTATTATACGGCAGTGGATTCAAATTTGACCGCAAAGCAATCATTGATGAAGTTGATGCTTTAGCAGAAAAAATCAAAAAAGAATATGAAGCAGGAAAGATGGAAGAAAAGAAACCTCGTATTCTTCTTACAGGATGCCCAGTCGGCGGTGCAACAGAAAAAGTAATCAAAGCGATTGAAGATAATGGTGCGATTATGGTCGTTATGGAAAACTGTACAGGTGCTAAGCAGATGGAACATATGGTAGATGTAGAATCTGATGATATGGTTGAAGCAATTGCACAGAGATACTTAAATATCGGCTGTTCTGTAATGTCTCCAAATCCAAATCGTTATAAGCTTCTTGGCGAATTGATTGATGAATACAATGTGGATGGTGTGATTGAGATGACATTAACAGCCTGTCATACATATAATGTGGAATCTTTCGGTATCCGTAAATTTGTGAATGAGAAAAAAGGCATTCCATATATGGCAGTTGAAACAGATTATTCCCAGTCTGACGTTGGTCAGTTAAATACACGTGTTGGAGCATTTATTGAAATGCTGTAATGTTCGCTTAAAAATCTAGATATGAATTGATATGTATCCTCTTTACTGGACAAAACAGTAAGGAGGGTATTTTTATGAATGGGGAGATTTTTGCAACTAGCTGGTATAATCTCTCTTTTTTAGAGTATTTCATTGAAATGAGGATAAGAAAAAATAGCGATACCTCTTATCTGTGTTATATTTTAAAATGAGTATATGATTTTCTGCAGACTACCTCTTTTGTTTTTATTTTTAATAAATGAGTGTACAAAAATTATAAAAACTGACTATAAGGTGCAAGTTTAGCCTCATTTCACAAATTATTCTTATGTATGAGGATTATTTGAATTGTGGTAGTACCTCTTCTTGAAAAAAATACTTTTAGAAGAGGTGTAGAACAAAATTTTGTATACTCTTTTTGGTAATATTTAGTATGAAAGAGGATCAATTCAATAAAGCGATACCTCTTTTAGATTATTATAATATTATAAGAGCAACGTTAGTGTACATATTTGCCTGAATGTAAAAAAAACAGGGTTGTCTGAGTTGATAAGACAATAGAATTATCAGATAATTCAGAAAATAAATAAGAGTAATGTAAAAACAAATAGAAAATAATTAAAAAATCTAAAAATAAGTGTTGACAAACACATATAGTGTGATTATAATAAAGACATAAACAACAAATACTTAATAAGAAATAAAAAACAAGGAGGACGGACCACCAGCTTAATTAATCCAACATCCAAAACTATAAAATCCAGGAGGTACAATCCAATGAAATAACTGCCCTTCCAGTATTATTACAAAAACCGAAAACATAATACCTGGACAAGACCAAATCAATAGAAAGCGAGGTTATACAGTGAGACTTTTAGAAATTCATTAATAGACCATCTAATTAATTCAAATAATTAGATGGTCTTCTTTATGTTCTAAAATACATATCAAAAAAGAGCCACCCACCCTTTTTGGTAAGCAGCCCTCCTTTATTCGTATCTTATTTTATTTATTTCTTTTCTCTATTTTTTATTTTGCATAAAACTTATTCTAAAGTTAAGTCGCCTTCTTTGATCCAACCCATTTTTCTTTCAATTTCACAGAATACAGTACTTAAGATTGCTGGAAGTACGAAGCAGATTAAGATTAAGCCGATCCAGTCAAATGCTGTGATCGCAGCTTTTGTGCCGTTAGCAATATCTGCTACCCAGCCTGTGTAAACCCCGATCTGACCAACAAATCCACATGTACCCATACCGGAAGATACGGCAGCACCATCCATTGTCATCTTAAAGATGCAAGTTGCGATTGGACCAGTGATTGCAGAAGCAAGTGTTGGTGCAATCCAGATTTTTGGATTACGTACGATATTTGGAACCTGTAACATGGAAGTTCCGATACCCTGGGAAACTAAACCACCGACACCATTTTCTTTAAAGGACATAACAGCAAATCCAACCATCTGTGCACAACAGCCTGCAACAGCAGCTCCACCAGCAAGACCAGTTAAGCTTAATGCAGCACAAATAGCAGCAGAGGAAATAGGAAGTGTTAATGCCATACCAACGATTACAGATACTAAAATACCCATTAAAAATGGCTGTAATTCTGTCGCCCACATGATGAGCTTTCCTACAGATGCAGCGGCAGCACCGATTGGAGCAGCGATTACGGAAGCAACACCAACACCAACTAAGATGGTAACGATTGGTGTTACTAAAAGGTCAATACGTGTTTCTTTGGAAACTAATTTACCAAATTCTGCTGCGATGATGGCTACGATTAATACGGCTAAAGGACCGCCTGCACCGCCAAGCATATTGGTTGCAAATCCAACTGGAATTAAGGAAAAGAGTACTAATGGTGGAGCAGCAAGGGCATAACCGATTGCAGCAGCCATTGCAGGACCTACCATAGCAGATGCAAATCCACCAATTGTGTAGCTTGCTGTTTCACTCGCAAATACTGGTTCTGTTAAGAATCCGATGTGGAACTGTGTTCCTAATGTGTTTAAGATTGTACCAATTAATAAGGTACAGAAAAGACCCTGTGCCATAGCGCCTAAGGCATCAATACCATAACGCTTGGCAGAAATCTGAATGTCTTTTTTCTTTAAAAAGCTTTTAACGTTACTCATAATATTTTCTCCCTTTGAAAATTAAAAATAGATATGTCATGCAAGGTGTCTTGTCACCTGTCATTGACAATGATATACTTCTCAAATAAAAATGTCAATGATTAAATGTATACAAAAATTATATGCTTTTTCTTTTGTTTTCGGTTGTTGTATAATAAAATCAAATGTATTAAAATGTTTTCTATAAAGAGAAAGGTATTTTTAAGCTATGCAGATATGGGTTACCCGTCATGGACAGACAGATTTGAATAAAAAGAAACTCATGCAGGGACGTATTGATAAACCACTGAATGAGACTGGAATCATGCAGGCACAGAGCGTAAGAGATAAAATCGGAGACATTACATTTGATGCCGTATATGCAAGTTCCTTAGATCGAGCAATCACAACAGCCTCTATCATTGGCAATGTCAAGAAGGAAGAGGTAATCGTAGACGATCGAATCATTGAAACAGATTTTGGCAAGTATGACTGTCGCCACTATGGACTTATGGGGCCGGCGATGACGGCTTACTGGGTGCTTCCAGAAGTATTTCATGCACCTAAGACGGTAGAAAGTATTCCTGATATGGTGAAAAGAAGCCATGGCTTTTTAAAGGAGCTTGAGCAAAAGGGATACGAGAACGTGCTGATTGTATGTCATGGCGGAATTATCAGAGCTATTCGTGGATACTTAGAAGACAGTCCTAAAAAGGTTGTATGGAGACCAAAACCAAAGAACTGTGAAGTAAGAGTCTATGAATCCATTGATGGAAAGCATAAAACAATCCAGACTATCAAGGCTGATAATCCGGCAAAGAAGTAGCTTTTAGGAGGAAGTAATCATGAATATGAAGAGAGGATTATTTATCATCAATCCATCCTCGGGAAGACAGAATATTTTAGATACAGTAGAATCCATTATTGGAAAGCTCGTGATGAGAGAAATCTGTGATCGAGTAGAAGTGTTTTATACAAAAGGGAAAGACGATGCAAAGCTTCGCGCCATGGAATTAATGCCTGGACAGTATGACTTTGTAGTAGCAGTTGGTGGAGATGGCACACTCAATGAAGTTGCTGCTGGCCTTTATTTGAGCAAGAGCAACATTCCTCTTGCTGTTATTTCGGCTGGTACGGTAAATGATTTTGCAAATTATTTAAGCCTTCCACAGACACCAGAGCCGTTCGTTGATATGATTGAAAAATTTGAATGCCTGAGCGTAGATTTAGGAAAAGTCAATGAAGAATATTTTATCAATGTTGTAGCTGGTGGTATGCTGACAGATATTGCATATAAAGTGCCAAAAGATAAAAAAGCAGCAATGGGCAAGATGGCATATTATTTAGAATTCATTGCAGAATTCCCAAAACAGCTTTTGGACAGTGGAATTAAGCTTCATGTAGAGAGTGAGGAATTTACAGGAGATACCGATGCCATTGTATTTATTATCACAAATACAAAGAGCGTAGGCGGTGTTGCGAATGCACTTCCTCTTGCATCGGTAGAAGACGGACTTTTGGATGTAATGATCTTAAAGAGAGTCAACCCGCTTACTACACCGGATGCCATCGTGAAGTTTTTACAGAGTGAACATTATAAGGCAGAAGACATCGAGTACTTCCAGACAAAGAAGGTTCGCATTGAACAGATTGCAGGAACTCCAATCGTCTTAGATTTTGACGGAGAAGTTCTCGTGGACAATCTACCTGCAGAAATTTCTGTGATTGAAGATGCAATCCAGATCATTATGCCATAAATGTTAGATTGAGATTTATTAAGAATAGAAAAACCCGGACATTTGTCCGGGTTTTCGTTATTTATGAAAGGTTACTTTGAATTTGGTTGAGCCAATCTTATCGCCCTTATAATAGAATTCTAATTTGTTCTTGCCGTCTTCAATTGCAACTTTCGTTTTTACTTTTGAGCCTTTGGTGTTTTTATTCATTAAAATAGAATAATTCTCATCTCCACTGATGGAAATGGATGGAGTATGATCTCTTAAGAAGACTGGAAGTCCGGAAGTATCTACCGTTTTTGGTGTGAATTCCTGAGCAAATGGTGCGTATGCTTTGTAGTTGTTATAACCCCAGGATAAAAGTCGATAAGTGTCTTCATACCATCCAGGGTTGTTTGAACGAAGTACAACGCAAATCAGTTCTACGCCGTCTCTTTTACACCAGGTTACAAGTGTATTACGTGCCATCATGGTAAATCCTGTTTTACCGCCTTCAACTCCGTCAAATGTATACATCGTACGTTTTACCATCTTATGGTGATTCCACAAAGGTCTCTGCTGTTTACACTTATTTGTTACAGGAATTGTATAGCTTACAGTGGAAGCAATCTTACGAAATGTCTCGTTCTGAAGAGCAGTTCTGGTGATGATTGCCATATCATAGGCACTAACATAATGTTTATCATTATGTAATCCATTCGGATTCATAAAATGAGTATCTTTACATCCAATTTCTTCGGCTCTCTTATTCATCATGTCTACAAAGCCTTCGATTGAACCACCAATGTGTTCTGCCACGCCATTGCAGGCTTCATTTGCAGATTCTAACATGATTGCATATAAGCTTTCTTCTAAGGAAAGTTTTTCGCCTGGTTCAATATAAATCTGGCTGCTTCCTGGTTCAATGCTGTCGATGGCATGCTGAGAATAAGTAACTGTATCGTATAAAGAGTCGCAGTTTTCAATTGCAACTAAAGTTGTCATAATCTTTGTGATGCTGGCAGGATAACGTTTGGAATGAATATTCTTGGAATAAAGAATTTCGCCAGTGCCTGCATCCATTAAGATTGCTGACTTTGCTTCTAAGGAAATGTCTCCGCCGGATGCTTTATGAAGGTCTGTGATTGCTCCTCCGGATTGTGCGAAGACAGGCATAACTGCTAATTGAAAAACAAGAATCAATGCAAGTAACAGAGTGCTGATTCGTTTCATAAATACATCTCCTTTTTATTTTATCTATAATATTGTATGATTTTTACCTAAAAAAGTCAATTGCATGGCATTTGCAATGTAAAAAAACTGTGTTAAAATGCAATAGATAAGAATGAAACCAGGAGAACAGGATATATGAGACTTAGAGCAGTAAAAGGCGCAAGAGAGATGATTGCGGCCAATGATTATGTAATAAAAGAAGAAACAAATATGAAAGGCAGATGGAGCGAGTTATTTGGTAATGACAACCCGATCCATTTAGAAATCGGCATGGGAAAAGGCAAGTTCCTCATGACTTTAGCCGAGATGAATCCAGATATTAATTATATTGGAATTGAAAAATTTTCAAGTGTATTGGTTCGTGCATTAGAAAAACGTGCAGAATATGAGGGAGATAACGTGTATTTTCTTCGCATGGATGCGGAAAACCTTGCAGAAGTATTTGCACCGGGAGAAGTAGACCGAATTTATCTTAATTTTTCTGATCCATGGCCAAAGGAACGTCATGCAAAGAGAAGACTGACATCCAGAGAATTTTTCAAAAGATACGATCAGGTATTAAAAGCAGATGGCAAAGTCATCTTTAAAACGGATAATCGACCACTTTTTGATTTTTCTTTAGAAGAAGTGCCAGAAGCTGGATGGAAACTAGAAAATTATACCTTCGATCTTCACAACAGTGAATATGTGGAGGGGAATGTCATGACGGAGTATGAAACTAAATTCGTGGCAGAAGGAAAACCAATTAACCGCCTGGTTGCTTTTCGATAAATTAATGAAAAAAAGCTTGCATTTCTATTTTGGCTGTGATATTATATTACTTGCGTTAAGAAATGCGTATGCACCATTAGCTCAGTTGGTAGAGCAGTAGACTCTTAATCTATTTGTCCAGGGTTCGAGTCCCTGATGGTGTATCATATCCCGGAAGAGAATCTTCCGGGATTTTTTTTCTTTTTTTTAAAAATATAGATAGGTAAGCATAAGGATAGAGTTTCGCTTGCGCATTCTATGTGCTTTTTTTATATATAAGAAGATTCTCTTCTTGTATATAAAAAAAGAAAGCATCTATTGGCGGATAGATGCTTTCGGATTAAATTCATGCGTCTGTTAATCTAAAAAACTATTGAAAACAATAGAAAAAAGAGTATTCACACAAACAAACATTTAAAAGAAGAAAAAAGATGCATGAAATTAATTAACTTATTTATTACAGTTATTATAATACCATAGTTTTTTCGAAAAGAATAATTGAATTTATTCACAGTTTCTATAGATAAAGCATATGAGTAAAGGGTTACATTTTTTTTTATATTTGCTATAATACATAGGTACAAAATAGGAGGTATAAATATGCATAGATTTCGATATATAGCAATCCTGCTTGCGATGATGGTAGCATTGAACGCTCCAATGGATGTCCTGGCAGCGAAGAAGAAAGATAAAACGACAAAAAAAGAAAAAGTGACGACGGAAGCACCAATTATTGCGGATTCTACCGAAGGAAATCCTTCTGATGCAGCAGATCAGGAGATGGGAATCACAAAAGAAGATGAAAAAACAAAGGATGCAGCAAAGGAAGGAAAGAAGGTTAAAAAAGTAACCGCTACGGATAAAGAGGGCAATACCGTTGAAGTTGAGGAAGAAGCGACAACAGAGGTAACAACAACTGCAGATATTAGGAATAAAACCCGTAAAACCTATACACAAAATGATATAGATATTATTGGCGAATCAGCAATTGTTATTGACATAGAAACGGGAGAAGTACTTTATAAAAAGAATGAAAAGCAGAAGATGTATCCTGCAAGTATTACAAAGATTATGACCGGTTTAATTGCTCTTGAAAACAGAGATTTAAACGATGCAGTACATTTTTCTAAGCAGGCTTTAAATTCTGTAGAAAAAGGAAGCTCCGCTCTTGGAATTAAAAAGGGAGAACGACTTACTATTTCACAAAGTCTGTATGTTATGATGCTGAAGTCTGCGAATGATGTGGCACATGGTATTGCTTATGAGATTGGTGGCGATTTAGATGGATTTGCTGATCTCATGAATGAACGTGCGAAAGAACTTGGATGTGAGAAGACGCATTTTGTAAACTCTAGTGGGCTTCCTGATGATGAGCACTATACAACAGCAAAGGATTTTGCGCTGATTGCGAAAGCCGGATATGAGAATAAGACACTTCGAAAAATCATGAGTACACCGAAGTATACACTTGCGCCTACAAACAAGCATCATAAAAAGCGTAAGATCAGAATGGGCAATCGTATGATTCAGAAGGATAGTGACTACTACTACAAGAAGTGTATTGGTGGCAAAACCGGATATACGATCAAAGCGGGTGGTACCTTAGTTGCTTATGCAAAGATTCAGGGAAGAGTATTATGTGGTGTTGTATTAAAGAGCACAAACTCTGTTGGCACCTATAAAGATATGACATCACTTTTTAAATACATTGATAAAAATCAGGATTTAAGTGTTTATGGTGAACCAACAACTCAGAAGAAAAAGGTGACCAAGAAGACGACTGCAGATGAAAAAATCATTTATGAAGAAACTTTCGAAGATGATGATGACAATAAGATTCTTCTGATTGAAATTATTGGCTGCGTGGTAGCTGTTTTGTTAGCCTTAGTGATCATTCGAATTCTCTGGGCTCGTGCAGAACAAAAGAAACGTCTTAAGCAATTAGAAAAAGAACGCATTCGTGAACAGAGAAAGAAGCGCCGCGAAGAACGACTTGCAGCAGTAGAACAAAGAGAAATAGAACGTCGTAAGCGACGAGCAGAACAAAAAGATAAAGAAGAATAACAATAAATCCCCGGAAATTCCAAAGGAATATTCGGGGATTTATTTTGTTAAGTATGAAATTAAAAGCTAAAATAATAAATCGAGTGGGAGAGTCAGCTGTTCATAATCAGGCTCTTCCATATAGTAAGTTGCACGTTTTTTCAGGTCTGCAACAGAGATGTTATGACTTCTTTTGCGGTGCAGCATGCGATGACAGTTGAAACAAACCGGAATAAAATCCGCATCAAAATCAAGCATCTGTTCATCTCCATGCTCTCCAACATAGTGAATGTCAATCAGGTCCTTTCCAACATCATATCCATAGGATTTTGCAAAATTAAATCCACATACGGCACAGGAAGTCCCCTTTTGGTTCATTACATATTCTCTGTTTGAAATATCACGTTCACAGCGTAAATGATAAGTCAGATGCTTGGCAGACTGGCACATAACATTCAAGCTTACCGAAGAATTCTCATCGTAATGAACAATATAATCAATGAGTGCCATATCATCTTCAATGGACTCAAAATTCTCAATAAAAAATTCAAATTCACTGGCTTTATCGGTATAAATCCAGCTATGGATTAGATGCACCTTTCCAAGAAACGTAAATGGTGTGAGCTGCTGCTCGCGGTAGAAGAGGAAAATGCGATGTTTCTGGGATTCTACATTATCCAAAAGAAGTTTATCTGTACCATGCTTGTCAGCGCCTTCGATTTTGATAACATTGCCACGGAGTTCATTCTTAAACTGGGTTGTTCCTGGCAGTCGGTCCCTTGTGACAAATAAAATTAAAATGTCAGAATCTTTCGGATGAAGGACGCCCTTTGAAAGTGCATGATGGCTCTTATAACCCCACATGGCAGCCAGTTCTTTGGCTGTATAAGTATGATTCAGTTCTAATATACTCATATCAATATTGGCCATACGAGCCGCCTCCTTCCTTTTTCCTATTATACCACAAAATCATGTGCTTTTGGGGCTTTTCTCCCTATATCATGTGTTTTATATAGGCAAATGTTTCTCTCATGTAGTAGTGAATAGCAAGAACGGGATCGGATGCGACACCGATTCCATGAAGCTTTTTATATCGTAATTTTTTGCCTTCTTTTAAGCATCTGGCAAGGTGATATCTGCTGGTTAAAACAAGGACAACGGGATCATCCATCATCATATAATCTTTTGCAAATTTTAAGTTTTCCTGTGTGGTTCTTGCATAAGGCTCTACAAGAAGACGGTACCCTTCGATTCCACGATTTTTTAATTCCTGCTGCATGCATTTTCCCTGTGTGATTGTTGCTCCAGGGTTTTGATAGCCGGAAAGAATGGCACTGCATTTTCTATGAGAAGACAGGTATTCATAGGCGGCATCTATTCTTGCCTGCAGGGCTTTGGATGGGTTTTCGCCTTTGATCATAGCTCCAGGTACGATGATATAATCTGCTTCAATCTCCGTTTCTGATTTTTTCATAAGAATAATGCAAAGAATACTTAAGAAAAAAGCAAGGATTAAGAGAATAAATATTCTTATAATTAAATGTATAAGATGCGGAAGTCCTGTGTAAAAGTTAGTTTGGATAACGACTGCAATGAAAGCAAGCCCCATTCCGCACAGGGGCCAGAAGTTTACAAAAGAAGCTTTCGTTCCAGCATTTACAATGACTAATCCATAATAAATCAGACAAAAAACAGATAAGAAAAATAATAATAATGAAATCATAATATACACTCCTAAATTCGATCAGTTGATTTCATTATAGCATTAAATGTCATAAAGAACGATATCAGAAAACGAAAAAGAAGGTGAGAGAATGAGAAAGAGAATGGTAATTTTATTTGCAATAATCCTGCTTTTGGCAGAAACATTTGCCGGGTGTCGGATGGAACGTGCCTGGGATCCGGGAGAGTGTGTGAAGGCCGTTGATGTGTCTTCCTGGAATGAAAAGGTGGACTGGAAGAAGGTCCGTGAACAGGATATCAACTATGCGATGATCAAGATTGGTTCCGGCGCAAAGAATGGTGGGGAGTATCACGAAGACCGGTATTTTAAGCGAAATTATAAAAAAGGAGTCCATTATGGGATGAATCTGGGGGTATATTTCTACTCTTATGCAACAACAGTAGAGGAAGCGAAGCAGGAGGCGAAGGATTGTCTTGCGATTTTGGAGAAATATAAGATTAGACCCGAGAACCTTACGATGCCGGTAGCATTTGACGTGGAAGAAGCTGATACTCTTTCTACCGGCCGTGATCTTGTTACAGATATGACAATTGCATTTTGCGAGGAAATAAAGGCTGCGGGTTATACGCCAATGATTTATGCAAATGCACAGACCTTAAACTGGAAGTTTCATTATCGAAAGATTAAGAATTATAAAATATGGGTGGCTCATTATGGCGTGGAAAAGCCGGAGTGGGCACATCCTTATGCTATGTGGCAGTATACTGAAAAAGGCAGTGTAGAGGGAGCGAATACAGACCGTGGCATCTGTGATCTGAATTATTATATTGTTGAAGAAATGCAGTAATTGCGATAAAATAAAGCTATTATCAATATTGTGTGTATGCAGGAGAAAAATATGAGAGAGATTAAAAAAGTTGCTGTCATTGGCATGGGTGCCATTGGCGGATTTGTAGCAAGAGAATTATATGGACTTCTTGGTGATGATTTTTATCTGATTGCCGGTGGAGCAAGAAAAGAACGTCTTGAAAAGAATGGCGTTACCATCAATGGAGTAAATTATAAATTTAATGTGGTTGCACCGGAAGATACATCCGGTTATGCAGATTTTGTTATTTTTACAGTTAAGAATACACAGCTTGAACAGGCGATTGCGGACATGAAAAATCAGATTGGTCCGGATACCATTGTTATGTCCTTGTTAAATGGAGTAACTAGTGAGATGCACATTAAGAATGCATATTATCCGGAAAATGTACTCACATCGGTTGTACGTGTACCTGCACTTCATAGTGAATCCGGTATCAACTTCCCTGAAAACTGGGGTAAGATCAGTTTTGGAGAAGAAAAGAATGATCCGGAAAATTATACAGAAAAAGTTCTTGCAGTCAAAGATTTATTTGACCGAGCAGGTGTAAATTATGTGATCTGTGAAGATATGCTTAAAGATATGTGGATGAAATATATCTCTAATGTAAGTGAAAATCAGACCTGTGCGATTTTACAGGTTCCATACAAAGGATTTAATGCAAGTCGTGAGCATGTAGATGTTGTTCGTAAGATGGCTGCTCGTGAAGTAATTGCGATTTGTGAAAAGAAAGGAATCAATATCACTCAGGAAGATTTTGATGCCAGAGATGCTTATATTTACAGCTTAAATCCTGCTGGAAAACCATCTACTTACCAGGACATAGAAGCGGGAAGAAAAACAGAAGTAGAAACCTTTGCCGGTGATATGATTCGCATGGGTAAGGAATATGGTGTGCCAACACCGATCAATGAATTGTTCTATCATATGATCAAAGCATTAGAAGAAAAGAATGAAGGAAAGTTTGAAGTATAATAAATAAAAGCCAGCTCAAATGGAGCTGGCTTTTTTACTTGTGGGAAATTAAAAATATCAGGGAAAGGTTCACTAGTAGCGGATATAGATTCCCTGTTCTTCGATGTAATCAGCTAATTCCTGATATGCTGCTTCTGCCCAGTCTACTCTGGTTTCATAAGTGTTTCCTTTAGAATCCTGTAATACTTCTTTTTCTTCGGTTGTTTCTACGGTTGTTTTGATTTCATCTGTCATGTGATCACTTCTTTCTTTTTTGATTCTTTTTGTGCTAATGTTTGTTGAAAATATTCGATGTAGATATGCAAAAAGGTGCCGCTGTATGCGACACCTTTGTCTTGTTAATTATTTTAACACGAAATCCTTCTTATGGGAAGAGTAAATAAAAAGGACTGCTACAATTGCAACAGTCCTTTGAAAGTTTGTAATATTAAGGTCGTGCTTTCAGCTTGTGCTCATTAAGGGTTCAATGACTAGCAGATTCCCTGAGCCTGCATAGCTTCAGCAACTTTTTCGAAACCAGCGATGTTAGCACCAGCTACGTAGTTACCTTCCATACCGTAACGTTTTGCAGCGTCATCGATGTTGTGGTAGATGTTAACCATGATGTCTTTAAGTTTAGCATCTACTTCTTCGAAGGACCAGCTTAAACGTTCGCTGTTCTGGGACATTTCAAGAGCGGATGTAGCAACACCACCAGCGTTAGAAGCTTTACCACCGATGAACCATACACCGTTAGCCTGGAAGTATTCTGTAGCTTCGATTGTAGAAGGCATGTTAGCACCTTCACAAACTGCGATACATCCGTTAGCTACTAATGTCTTAGCATCTTCAAGATTTAATTCGTTCTGTGTAGCACATGGAAGAGCAACGTCACATGGGATGATCCACTGATTTGTTCCTTCTGTAGCTTTGTCATGATATTCTGCAGATGGTCTTGCAGCTGCATATTCTGTTAAACGAGCACGTTTAACTTCTTTGATTTCTTTTAATAATTCAACGTCGATTCCTTCTGGGTCGTAGATCCAACCTGTAGAATCAGAACATGTAACAACTTTAGCACCTAACTGATGAGCTTTCTGAATAGCGTAGATAGCTACGTTACCAGCACCAGATACTACTGCTGTTTTGCCTTCTAATGTGTTGTCATGGCATTTGAATAATTCTTCTGTGATGTAAAGAAGACCATAACCTGTAGCTTCTGTACGAGCTAAAGAACCACCGTATGTTAAACCTTTACCTGTTAACACACCTTCGTATAAACCACGGATTCTCTTGTACTGACCGAACATATAACCGATTTCACGTCCGCCTACACCGATGTCACCAGCAGGTACGTCTGTGTCAGCGCCGATGTATTTGCAAAGTTCTGTCATGAAGCTCTGGCAGAATGCCATAACTTCTCTATCGGATTTTCCTTTAGGATCGAAGTCAGAACCACCTTTACCACCACCGATTGGTAAGCTTGTTAAAGAGTTTTTGAAAATCTGTTCGAAACCTAAGAATTTGATGATACCTAAGTTAACGGATGGATGGAAACGTAAACCACCTTTGTAAGGTCCGATTGCGCTGTTGAACTGTACACGGTAACCTGTGTTAACCTGAACCTGTCCTTTGTCATCTACCCAAGGTACTCTGAATTTGAACTGTCTTTCTGGATTTACAAGTCTTTCTAATAAAGCATCTTTTCTGTAAACTTCTTCGTTAGCGTCGATTACTGGACGAAGGGAGTCTAATACTTCTGTTGCAGCCTGAATGAATTCAGGTTCGGAAGCGTTCTGTTTTTTTACAAGGTCTAATACTTCATCTACATATGACATAATAATGTCCTCCTTTGAATTAATTTAATTTCATACTAACTGTGTCATATTATACATAAAGACTATGTATTTGACAAGAATTGAATTATAATATTTCAAAAAAAGTTAATAAAATTAAGTTTAATCGATTTTTGGTTGTAATAATTAATGAAAAATGAAATTTATGAAGGAGAAACCCGTCAAAAACTTCATTTTGGCAAGCGACAGGCCATAAATTTTCAGATATTTTCAGAAAAATTATGATTGTCTTAAGAAAATTCTAAAGAATACGGTAAGAAAAATATGTTATGATTAACGATATAATTAGGAAGAAAGCGAGGTGCATGCATGAACTTTCTGAAGACAAATAAATATGGATTACTAGCTTTCCTGTTGCCCTTTGGAGTAATGACAGGAATTATGATTGCAACAAAGTGCGAGCCGTTTGGCACAAACAGCTTGATGATCGTGGATGCGCTTCATCAATATTTGCCATTTTTTGCAGATTATCAGAATAAACTTCAGTCTCTTGATGGATGGTTTTATTCCTGGAACGGAGGGATTGGCTATAATTTTTATTCTTTGTGGGCCTATTATCTGAGTAGTCCTCTCAATCTCGTTATAGCAATCGTTCCAAAACTAACGATGATTTCGGTGCTTAACTGGCTGATTAGTTTGAAATTTGCGCTCTGTTCTCTTACTGGGTTTTTATACTTTACGCACAGAGAAGGAAAACAGAGCTTAAAAAACGTAGCATTTGGCATGTGCTATGCATTCAGTTCTTATATGACGGGTTATTACTGGAATGTAATGTGGTTAGAGGTTATGATTTTACTTCCGATTATACTCATCGGTATGGACTGGATGATTGAAGGAAAAGGATGCAGACTTTATATTCTTGCTTTGTTTGGCTCGATGTTTTGTAACTATTACATGTCCTTTATGGTATGCTTTTTCCTGGCCTTATGGTATTTTACTTATTATTATACGAGCATTAAGGAATTCCTTTCACGTGCAGTTACATTTGCCCTGAGCTCATTGCTGGCGGCTGCTATGGCATCGATTGTATTGATTCCGGCTTATCAGGGCTTGATGACCACTTCTTCGGCACATTTTGAACTGCCAGGGTGGACAAGCCACAATGACTGGTTGAGATTATTTTCTACCCATATGATTGCAGTTCCGCCACATAATATGTCTGTAGATGATGGCCTGGGAAATCTGTATCTTGGATTGCTTCCATTGATTGTATTTATACTATATATAGTAGATCATAAAATCGCATGGAAAGAGAAACTCTCAAAACTTGTTATTCTCGCGTTTTTAGTGGCAAGCTTTGAAATCAAGAATCTCAATTATGTATGGCATGGTTTTCATAACCAGTACGGCATTCCGAACAGATTTGCATTCCTGTACATTTTCCTGATTCTTATTATGGCTTATGAACAGATGACAAAGATGGAACATGAGAAAGTAGCAATATGGAAGATATTCCTTGCGCTTGCTATTCTTTTTGCAGGAATCGGGTATGTGTACAAGCAGGAAACCTACAGTGAGATTTATATCTATGCAATCAGCGCAGGTGTAATCGCTTTATATGGCATTTTACTTGCAATTCCTAAAAGAGTTGCCCGAACGGTTTTATATATTTTCATGATCACAGAAATCTGTGCAAATGGAATCTATGGCTTTTCGCAGAGCGGACAGATCGAAGCAGATTATTATTTTTCCGACACCCTGGCCATTAAGGATATTGTTAAACGTTCCAAGCCAAACATTGAAAATCGTATGGAACTGATCGAAACTAAGATGTTAGATGAAGCTATATGGTACACTATGGATTCATTTACAATGTTTGGATCAACGGCCCTTGGAGATACCGTAGATGCCATGGATCAGTTCGGATTTTATACCGGAGTCAATGAATACCTGTATGAAGGGGCTACCCCATTTACCGACATGCTGTTTGGCGTGCGTAGCATTTTGTGCAGAAGTACGGATTTGATGTATCGGACACACTATGAGTATGTCTATAGTTTTAAAGATGTAAGCTTATATCAGCACAATCTCCCAACGGCAATTGGCTATTATATGGACAAGGATGCAATTGACTTTGATGATTCATCCTGGAATCCATTTGAAGTGCAGAACAATCTTGTATCTGCAGCTTTTGCAAATGCTCCTATCTTTTATGATCTAGAAATTCCAGAACCGGTAGGGGATGATTGCAAAATAGATGTTCATGAGGATGGACAATGCTATGTAAAAGTAGATGAAGATAATAGCATTTATCAGGCAACTGTTACCTATCGATTTGAAGTGGATGAGGATCAGGAGATGTATCTTCATTTTGATGGATCGAAAGTAGATGAGGCGAAATTATCCATCAATGATATTGAGATGCAAAACGGTCGTAAGGATTCACAGATTATCACGGTTGGCCATGTGAAAGCCGGAGATACCGTGGAACTGATGCTCTGGTTAAAAGAAGGGCAGGAAGGAACCGGTTCGATCACTCTTCGTGCAGCAGCACTGGATGAGCGAGCATTTGAGACACTTTATCAGACAATGGCGAAAAGAAAATTCCATTTAGAGGATCACAAATCTGCTTTTGTCAAAGGTACAGTGAATGCTTTAGATGACGGTATCGTATATTTTGCTATTCCATATGATGACGGATGGGATGTCATTGTGGATGATGTTCCTGCTGAAACAAAACGTTTTGCGGGCGGATTTTTAGCCGTGGATGTGCAAAAAGGTACTCATGAGATACGTTTAAAATATCAGCCTCCAGGCTTTTTCCTTGGATTAAAGGTATCCTTGGCTGGCTGGATCATCTTCTTGCTGGGGATTTTTATTTCTGGCAGGAGAAAAAATAAATTACAAAAGAATACATTAGAATTATCAGGAGGAAATGATAATGAAGAAATTGACGAAGATTGTAGCGCTTTGCCTGTGCATGATGATGCTCTTTAGTCAGGTTGTTATGGCTGATTCAGCTAACGAATATATCTCTCTCGGAGCAGATTTGACTGCTAAGGAAAAGGCAACCGTTTTAGATCTCTTAGATATTGATAACATCGATGACTATCAGGTTTCTTACGTAACAAATGAACAGGAACATAAATATTTAGATGAATATTTAAGCAGCAGAGTCATTGGAACTCGTGCTTTATCTTCTGTACGAGTACAGGAAGGTGGGGACGGAATTGAAGTTACCACTCATAATATCACTTACTGTACTGCCGGAATGTATCGTAATGCATTAGCAACTGCAGGTATGGAGAATGCGATTGTAACCGTTGCCGGACCATTTAATATTTCAGGGACAGCAGCATTAGTTGGTGCAATGAAGGCATATTCTGAAATGACTGGAAAAGACATTTCTCAGGACAATTTAGATGCAGCAAATGAAGAACTTGTAGTAACAGGTACAGTTGCTGAAGATATCGGCGATGAGGATGCTGAAAAGTTAATGGCACTGATTAAACAGAAGGTAGTAGAAGAGGATATTTCTTCTAGCGAAGATATCAAAAGAATTATTGAAGAGTCTGCAAAAGAATTGAATGTTCGTTTGTCAGACAAAGACAGAGAACTGATTGAAAAACTGATGAAAAAGATTGATTCTTTAGATTTAGATGTGAATCAGTTAAAAAAACAGGCAAAAGATATCTACAAAAAGCTCGAAAGCATGGGGCTTACCGTTGGAAAAGGTCTTTGGGAAAGAATCAGAGCCTGGTTACTTCAGCTGCTGTCATAGAAAAAAGACGATAGAAAATGAGAGAAAAGGATCACCAAATGATTGGTGGTCCTTTTTTAATGTACAGGAAATTGCGTTGCAATTTCCTGTACATTAAAACCCTCCGGGGGATTCGCACCTCGCGAAAAGGTAGTTAATGCTTCGCATTCCGCTCGGGCGAGAAGTGTGCGAAGCACACTTTATAAATGTAAACAAAGTATAAAATTGTAAATTACACCCTTGACAATTATTACCATCGAATGTATATTATAACCATCACATAGAAATATATGGAAGGAGTGGTAGATGATGACGATGTTGGCGTTTAGTTTGCTGGCGACAGCCTTCGACTTGAGGGACTATAAAATTCCGAATGCTTTATGTGCTGGGATGATGTTGACAGGGGTTTGCATGACTGCATATCATCTGGGATTTTCGGCTCTTCGATTTTCCTTTGCGGGCATTCTGATTCCTTTTACCTTGCTTTACCTTGTTTTTTACTGTGGGATGATTGGCGCAGGAGATATTAAGCTTTTTAGTGGTATTGGAGCATTTGCTGGTACAAAGATTGTGCTGATCATGGCGTTGGCCTTTTTGTTTAATGGAATACTGGCAGCTGGGAAGCTTTGCATGAAGGGGAATTTCATGGAACGAATTGGCAGATTTTATGTATACGCCAGAGCTTGTGAGGAGAAAGGGAGACTTCTCACGGATTATCCAAGCGATGAGGATTCAAGAATCCATTTTTCAATTGGAATTTTAGCGGCAGTTGTTGTTTTTTATCTGGTTGCAAGATAGCTTCCAGAAGAAGGGGGTATCATGAATGAGGGTTGCGATTTATGATCAAAACGCAGATTACAGTAAGAAGCTGATGAATTATCTGAATGGAAAGCATGGGAAAAAGATTGATGCGGTAGCATTTACGAGCAAAGAAGTGATGGAGGAAGAAATTTCCGGGCAGAAGTTTGACTGTGTTGTCTGTGAAGACACCTTGGGATTTGGAACGATTCCAGTTATTCCGATTATCGATGAACGAAACGGGGAAGGTTATTATCGATATGGTTCGGCACGAGAGCTTGCAGAACGAATTTATCATATTGATAAGCAGGAACAGGACATTTTCACAGGAGATGAGAAGATTTTTGCCGTTTACTCTCCGTCAAATGGAAGAATTCGTACGGACTATGCGTGGCAAAAGGCCAGGGATACTGGTGGCGTTTATGTAGGGATGGAAGAATATCTTAGCATGGATGCAGAAGGATATTGGATGGAAGAAATTCTGTTTTTTATCAAGGAGAGAGACGAAGGGATTGTCGATAAGGTGAAGGAGCATATCGTTCTAAGAGATGGAGTGGCTTGTCTGCCGTCGGCTAGAAGCTATCTCGATTACCGTTATCTCAATTATGAAGATTATCGCTGGTTTCTTTCTAAAATAAGAGAAGAGAGCGAAGCACGATTTGTTTTTGATATTGGTATTGGAAATCTGAGCGATTTTAAGATTTTTGGACTCTTTGACAGAATCTATCTGCTGACAGAAGATAACGAGAAGGAAAAGAATCAGATGTATTTAAAGCTAATGGAGCAGGAGTTATCGTCCATTAGAGAAAAACTCGTTTTTGTCAGGGGGATGGATGCGTGAAAGAAAAAATCTTAAAAAAGGTGATGGAACGTATTGATCTGAATGAAGATTTATCTGATCAGGAAATTCGCATGGTTATACGAGATGTTCTTGTAGAAGAGACGAGAGAAGTTTATATGTCATTAGAAAAGAAGGAACAAATTTTTAATGATATTTTTTATTCTCTTCGAAGACTCGATATTTTGCAAGAGATGCTCGATGATGAAGAAATAACCGAGATTATGATCAATGGCTATGATCATATCTTTATTGAAAAGAACGGGGAGCTGTTTCAAACGAAAGAAAGATTTTCCTCGAGAGAAAAGCTTGAACAGGTGATTCAGCAGATTGTGTCTAAGACGAATCGTATTATCAATGAATCTTCGCCAATCGTGGATGCAAGATTAGAAGATGGATCCCGTGTGAATGTTGTATTAGAACCGATTTCGCTTAACGGATCGACCATGACCATTCGTAAATTTGCAAAAGAAATTACGAATATGGAACAGCTGCTAAAGCTTGGTTCCCTGAATGAAGAAATAAAGGATTTTTTAGATCTTATGGTTCGAAGCCGAATGAACATTTTTATTTCAGGAGGCACAGGGGCAGGCAAGACGACTTTGCTCAATGCTTTATCAAACTGTATTCCAAAGGATGAACGAATCATTACCATTGAGGATTCTGCGGAGCTAAAGCTTTATGGAGTTGAGAATTTAGTAAGGCTAGAAGCAAGAAACGAGAATTTAGAAGGTGAGAATAAGATTGCTATTAAAGATTTGATCAAGGCAAGCCTTCGTATGAGACCAACGAGAATTATTGTTGGTGAGGTACGAGGGGAAGAGTGTATTGATATGCTGCAGGCATTCAACACTGGACATGATGGATCTTTCTCAACCGGACACGGAAACAGCAGCCAGGATATGCTGCTTAGATTAGAGACTATGGTTATGATGGGCATTGATTTGCCTGTATCAGCAATCCGTGGACAGATTGCATCTGCGATCGATTTAATGATTCATATAGGAAGACTTCGAGATAAGTCGAGAAGAATCGTAGAAATCTCAGAGGTTTTTGGCTTGGAAGATGGAAAGATAAGGTTAAGAACACTTTATAAATTTGAAGAAGAAGGTGAAAAAGACAAAAAAGTGATTGGGGACATCAAACGAAAGAACTCATTGCACTTTACTTATAAATTAAAAGAAAGGGGGCTCTTATCAGAGTATGAGGAATTACTTAAAAAGTATCCACCCCGATAAAGAGAAGCTATACATTTTTGGTACAGGAACCATCTACTTATTACTTATATCAGTGATTTATTATAATCAACCATTGGTTACACTTCTATTATTACCATATCTATACTTTTGGTATCACGAACAATCCACAAAATTTGCAAAAAAGAAAAAGAAAGAGATGAAGAATGAGATACGAGAATTTCTTCAGTCGTTAGTGAATGCACTTACTGCAGGCTATTCCATGGAACGAAGCATTCCGATTGTGAAAGAAGAACACATCATGCTTTTCCCAGAAGAAAAAAGTCATCTGCTTGCTGGCATAGAGAAGATGGAGAGAGGCATTTTGATGAATGTCCCTATGGAAAAAGTCTTTGAGGAATTTGCAGTTGAAACAAAAAATGAAGATCTTATTGCTTTTTCTTATATTTTAAATACGGCAAAAAGAAAAGGCGGAAATCTCATCTTTGTGCTCAATAAGACAATCGATTCTATTGCCAGAAAAAATCAGGTAGAAGAAGAAATTACTACAATTCTGGCTGGACGTATCTTCGAAAAGAATATTATGAAGGCAATCCCCTTATTTTTGATTTGCTACATGAGAGTGTTTAATCCGGATTATCTGAGTGTGTTATATACCACGCTCGCAGGAAGAATCGTTATGACGATTTCTTTTGCAGCGATGGCAGGTGCGGGAAAACTTGCAGATGCTATGGTGGAAATTGAGGTATAAGGGGGCAGACGTGTTGATTACAAAGTATGTGGAAAAAATAAAGAAGATTGTACAAAACGAGAAAAAAATCTTCCTTATATTTTTAGCGACAGGGACAATCTTTTTTTTGATTGGATGTGCATACGGGATTTTTGGAAGTGGTAATTTTATATTAGAAAGAAATCTGCCTGGTAATGGATCGAATTCCTGGCAGGTGATTTTAAAGAACCATGGTGAAAGAGAATGTCATGAGCTTGAATTATCAGAGAAAACCTATACACAAGAAGAACTAGAACAGGCATTTGAAGATGGATTTTCCTATATCAGAAAAAAGCTTCTTACGAATAATAATAGTCTTCAGGAGATTCGAGAAGATGTGGAGATTGTGTGGAGTATTCCTGATACCTCATTAAGGGTTTCCTGGGAGTTTGAGGATGAGAGTGTACTGGATATGGAAGGCGTTGTATATAACGATGATTTTGTTGATGAGCAAAAAGTGAATCATCTCAAAGCAACCCTTTCCTATGAAGATGAAGAACGTGAAGTTAAGAAAAGTAAGGTTTATACATTGGTAATCTGCCCGAAACTTCGTAATGAAGGACAAGCAAAAATTTATCAGGCCTGGAAGAAAATGATATCGATCGAAAACGATACGAAAAATCAGGCACAGGTGTCCATGCCCGGAAAGATTGGAGAAACTAAGATCGCAAAAAAAGGAACAAAAAATCCATTTTTTCTGGTGACCGCTCTTTGTATATTTGTGGCATTGCTTTGGATTCTTCGAAGACTAGAAGAAGAAAAAATAGCAATGGAACAAAGAAAAAAAGAAGCAAAGCTTTTGTATCCGGATATTATATGGCAATTTGTCCTTCTTATCGAGGCGGGACACACAGTGCCGATGGCATGGAAGAAGATTGTGGAAGATTACTATAAAAAAAGAGAAGGAATGACAGAGGCAAAGAGATATGTATATGAGCAAATGGCAACATCAGCAAGAGCGATGGAACTGGGTGTTTCCTATGATCAGGTTTTTCGTGACTTTGCCAATACGATGCGGCTAAAGTCCTATTCGAAGCTAATGACATTATTTTCTCAAACGATTACAAAAGGGTCTAAAAATATGCTGCAGATTTTAAAAGAGGAAGAAAATCAGGCATTTTTTGAACGACTAGAGGAAGCAAAGCGACTCGGTGAGGAGGCAGATACAAAGCTACTGCTTCCGATGGGGTTGATGCTTTTGAATATATTATTGCTGCTTATGATCCCGGCATATATGCAGTTTGTTTCATGAATGGAGGTAAGAGTATGAATGAATTTTTAATGGATGAATCCGGAATGGGTGTTGTAGAAGTAATTTTAATTATTGTGGTATTAATCGGTCTGGTACTGATTTTCCAGGAACAGCTGACAAAGATTGTGAAGAATGTTCTTTCTACCATTTCAAATGGTACAAGTGCAGTGAAGTACAAATAGGACATGGACAAAGACAGCGGAGCAATGACCGTATTTTTCTCGTTGTTATTAATCTCTTTTCTTCTTATTTTAAATGTTTGTGTCGAAGGGATTTATGCATGGAAGGCAAAAGGAGCATTTGCCTTGCAGCAGGAAATGACGGGAGAATATGCGCTGGCCTGTTACCACAAAGAACTATGGGAACAGTTCCATTTGCTTGCAATTGACGGAAGATATTATAAAAAGATGGAAAGTAGTTTGAAGACGAACTGGACAAGAAATGGCAATCCTCCTTTGACGAAACTCTTAGTGAAACGAGGAGACGCACTTACAAATACTGAGGTTTTGAAACATGAAATCAGAGAGTATATGAAGTATAAAGAAACCACGGATATTTTGAAGCGTCTTTCGAATGCTTTAAAAGGAGTAGAGGATGAGAGTAATTCAAAAAAATATGGAGAAGCAATTGGCAAGGTAAAATCACAAGAAGATAAGGATGTGAAAGAAGCGATGAAGCAGTCGACAAAAGAGTACGAGCAGGTAAAGGATCCGAGGGAGGGACTTTCGAAACTGCTTTCCGGGAATCTCTTGAAGCTGGTGCTTCCTTCTGATCATTCTTTGTCAAAAAAATCTATTTCCATAGTGTATGGAACAAAGGGGAAAGAAACTTTCCACGGGATTAATTTCTTTTCCCCAAAGTCTGTAGAAGAAACCATGAAGGAAAACAAAAAGAGTAAAGCAAGTACTAACATAAGTACCGAAGGACTAAGTGTGGCTTATGCTAGAGAAGTATTCTCGACTGCAATTGACCCACAAAGAGATGCAGGAATTCGTTATGAGATGGAATATCTCATTGGTGGAAAAAACAGAGATGATCAGAATTTAGAAGTGGTGGTCAAAAAATTATTGCTGATTCGATTTTGCTTAAATTATGGATATCTCATCAAAGATGCAGGAAAAAATGCACAGGCGGAAGCCATGGCGGCAGCAATCGCAGGACCGGCATCGGCTGTTCCTGGTGTAGTTTCGGGAATTCGACTGCTACTTTTAGCAGCCTGGTCGTATGGTGAGGCCATTCTTGATGTGAAAGGATTATTAGCAGGGAAAAAGATAGCACTTTCAAAAAACAATGCTACCTGGAGTCTTTCCTTAAAGAATCTTGGCAAGTTGAGTGGAACAGCCAAGACAGTAAAAAATGGAATTGGCTATAAAGAGTATCTGGAGCTATTACTTTTGCTTCAGACAAATAAGGAAGAAAAATACAAGAGGATGATGGATATGATTTCTCTTCGCATCCAGGAAAAGCAGAAGGATTTTACACTGACAGACAGTTTGTTTTCTTTTACGTTGCAATTTGAGGAAAAAGTATCGGCATTGCTTATGGGCAATGGCTATGACTTTTCTGCTGTGAGAATATTTTCTTATTAATTAAAAAACTAGAAAGGAGGAGAACCAGCATGCTCTCAGATAAATTAAATAGTCCTTATTCTCGTTATTTTGTGTTCAAATTTAATACCCAATCTTCTCTCCAAGGATCAAACCAAGTAACGAAGGAAACCTCTACAATGAACGATAAAAGAAATGGAAATTGCAAACATCCATCAATTTATAACATGGGAGTATGCTGGTTCTACTCCTTTGTAGATTATAACTCCCCTTTAGAACAGGGCTCGCTTACCTTAGAAGCGAGCCTGGTTCTTCCTTTGTTTCTCTTTGCGATGATTAGCTGTATGCTTTTTGGACAAATGCTGATTGTGGAAGGAAAGATGAAACATGGGTTAGTTCAGGCGACGATGGAAGTGGCAACACTTGAATATTACAAAGAAAGAAAACATACAAAAGTAAGTCAGGCAGAGATCTATGCATTTCAAAAACAGTATTCTGATATGGAAGATCTGCCGTCTGCAATCAAAATTTCTACACTGAATTTTCTTGGGACAAAGATACCGAATGATATGGGAGAGCTCGAGATTCATATGAATTATCAGATGGGAATCAACTTTCCGTTTGTTGGGGAAAAGAGTATATGGATTAATGAAGTGATGTTTCAAAAAGCATATACCGGATATGAACCCACAGCTTTTGAGCTGGGGAATGGGTATGTATATGTGACGGATTTTGGGAGCGTTTATCATAAATCATTGTCTTGTACCCATATTATGCTTTCTATATCAGCGAGTAATCAAATCAAGGATATGTTAGATGGAAAAACGCGATATCGAGCTTGTGAAAAGTGCATAAAAAATAAAAAGGATACATTTGCGACTCTGTATATACCAAGTGAAGGGGATTGTTATCACAGTACTCTTGCTTGTAGTGGACTAAAAAGAACCATACATGAAATTACAGTATGGGAGATTGGAGGTAGAAAACCTTGTTCGAGATGTGGAAATTAGAAGAAGGGAAGCTGAGTGTTGAAGCCGCATTTCTCATGCCAATGATTTTTTATGTGTTGGTTTTAATTTTGTATTTTTTCTTTTATGGATATGAATCTGGTCTTGCAGCAGGACTTTTACAGGAGGAACTTTGCAAAACATCTCCGGTCATAAAAAATCAGGCAGACTATGAGAATGGAGATTTTTCTGTTGAAAAATTAAACAAGAGATCGATTGCATATCTGCTCCATCCGGATACAGCAAAAGCAGTGGAAGCTTGTATGAAAGCAATGAAACAAAAAATGGCTGTAAGAAGTGTGTTTGGACAGAATGTGAAGGTTTTTGTAAAAGCAGGAAATGGAAAGATAACAGGAACGATTACGGCAGATTTACCTTTTTTTTCGGTTATGCAAAAGAAAACGGTAAAGATTCGAATGCCGGCAGAAGAACTAAGGAGGTGGCAGCAGCTTGAATAGTCATATGGTCAGAGAAGGTTTTTCTTCTTATTATGTAGTGCCTCGCGTAGAGGGACATGAATATGCGGAACGAATTATTCGAGAACAAAACTGCAGTGTGATTCTTCCATTTGAGATGAGACGCGTGGATGATATTAGCTGCTATTACTATAAAGTCTCGGGCATGTTTTCATTAAAAAAGAAGCTGGTCGGGAATAAAATGAATATGGAAGATTACAGGAAGGTTTATCAAAGTATCATAGAGGCGGTAGAAGAATTAGAAAGCTTCCTTCTTCCGGCGGAGGATCTTGTTTTAGACAGCTCCGTAATCTTTTGTGAAGAGACAAAATCCAGGCTTAAGTTTTGCTATCAGCCGGGAATGGGCAAAGATCTTGTGGAACAGCTTCGCCTTTTGACAGAAGAATTTTTAGAATATATGGATTATGAGAATCAAGAGATGGTCAGTGAGATGTACCAGATTCATGATCAGCTGACGAAAGGCGTGTTTCCGAAACAATTATTAATAAAACAGGTTTCACATACAGAACCTATGAAGGAAATAATGATGCCAGAACAAAAAGAACCGGAAAGGATCGACTTATTTGAGAATGAAATAATAGAAGAAATACAAGAGCATGACACGAAGTGGAAAATAGAGATGGCAGTTTCCATGGCAGTCAGTGTAGGATTTATCTTTTTGTTTTGTTATTATCTTGTGAGCACGATTCGTTTGGGTATGCATCCGTCTAGCCTTCGCATGATGCTTGTTTCCTTTTTATTATTGGTGGTAAATAGTATTTATCTTGTTCGCAAGATACTAAAGAAGCCAGTAAAGGATATTCCAACGACGATATTTAATGGAGAACCATTTGAATAACCATGCAACATTTTCGTCTTTTCTTCACATCCTTAACATGATATGATAAAATAATCTGATGAAGGAGGAAAGAAGTATGTCCTATATGGCTTTATATCGAAAATTCAGACCAGATCAGTTTAGTGACGTAAAAGGTCAGGATCATATTGTAACCACGCTGAAGAATCAGTTGATGGCAGACCGAATAGGGCATGCATATCTGTTTTGTGGAACAAGAGGTACTGGTAAGACAACCGTAGCGAAGCTTTTTGCAAAAGCAGTTAACTGTGAGCATCCTGTTGACGGAAGTCCTTGTGGAGAATGCCCGGCCTGTAAGGCGATTGCAGATGGCAGTTCCATGAATGTGATTGAAATCGATGCAGCATCGAATAATGGTGTTGATAATATTCGAGACATCAAAGAGCAGGTGCGCTACTCTCCTACAGAAGGAAAGTATAAAGTATATATTATTGATGAAGTACACATGCTTTCCATTGGCGCTTTCAATGCATTGTTAAAAACATTAGAAGAACCACCTTCTTATGTTATTTTTATTCTGGCAACAACAGAAGCGCATAAAATTCCAATCACGATTCTTTCTAGATGTCAGAGATATGATTTCAGAAGAATTTCCATCGATACGATTGCAAAAAGACTGAAGGAATTGATGGATAAAGAAGGCATTAAAGTGGAAGATGCAGCAATTCGATATGTGGCAAAAGCTGCGGATGGTTCCATGCGAGATGCGCTGAGTCTGCTCGATCAATGCATAGCCTTTTATCTGGGAGAAGAACTTACCTACGACAAGGTGCTTGATGTATTAGGTGCAGTAGATGTAGAGATTTATCAAAATCTTCTCCGAAGAGTGTTAGCATGTGATGCAAACAGTGTGATGAATTATATAGAAGAAATCATCTGGCAGGGAAAAGATTTATCTCAATTTGTAACAGACTTTATGTGGCATCTTCGAAATATGCTTTTGATCAAAAGTGGTGATATCCAGGAAGACACTTTGGACATTTCGAGAGATAACTTAGAAATAATGAAAGCAGAAGCGATGGGCATTGATCAGAATACATTGATGAGATATATTCGTGTGCTTTCAGAACTTTTAAACGAAATTAAGTATTCCACAAATAAGAGAGTGCTTACAGAGGTTGCATTTATCAAACTTTGCAAACCGCAGATGGAGCATAATTATGACAGTATTTTAGAAAGACTTCGTCAGATGGAAGAAAAGATTTCAGAGTTGGAATCTCGTCCGGTAGTTGCAGTGCAACCAGCAAAGGAGCCTTTGTCCGGCACACAGACGGTCAAAGTTCATGAAGAAGAACTGGTGAAAGAGAAAATTCAAAAAACTTTTGAACCAGCAACTTTAGCAGAATTAAAAGCAATTTCGAAACAATGGAGTGACCTCAAAACCAAGGTACATCCTCGCGTTCGTATCTATTTAAGGTCAGCGCGAATGATTGTCAGAGAAGACAGTGAACATTTATGTCTGTTGTTTGCGAATGATGATTTTGGCAAGGATGGAAAACGATATTTCGAAGGCGAAGGTAATTTGAAAGCCTTTGAAGAACAACTCTCAAATCTGGTACAAAAAAAGCTTATTTTAGAATATCAGTTAGATGAAAAAACACAGGTTGAAAACGAAGATTATTTTGACCTTGATAAGATAGTCAACATGGAAATTGAATATCAAAATGATTAATAAGATGTGAATATAAGGAGGCAATTATGGCAAGACGTGGTGGCGGTTTCCCAGGCGGCATGGGCATGGGTAACATGAATCAGTTAATGAAACAGGCACAGAGAATGCAGAAAAAGATGGAACAGGCTCAGAAAGAATTAGAGGAGGCTGTATATGAAGCATCTGCAGGCGGCGGAGTTGTAAAAGTAAAACTTTCTGGTAAAAAAGAAGTGTTAGATATTACTTTAGATGAAGAAGTAGTAGATCCAGATGATATCGAGATGTTACAGGATCTTCTTGTTGTAGCAATGAATGATGCATTAAAGCAGATGCAGGATGATTCCGATGCTAAACTTGGCGGAGCTACAGGTGGATTAGGCGGAGGAATGCCTTTCTAATGAATTACTATAGCGATGCTATTACAAACCTGATTGAAGAGTTTTCAAGACTTCCCGGTATTGGTGCAAAGTCAGCACAGAAGCTTGCTTTTCATGTGATTAATATGCCGGATGATCAGGTGGAAAAGTTAGCAGAAACAATTTTGACAACAAAAAAGAAGATTCATTATTGTAAAGAATGCTGTACTCTTACCGATCAGGAGATTTGTCCGATTTGCGCAAGCTCTAAGCGTGATCATAGCGTGATCATGGTTGTGGAGAATACAAGAGATTTAGCAGCATATGAAAAAACAGGCAAGTTTGAAGGCGTGTACCATGTGCTTCATGGAGCGATTTCCCCTATGATTGGTATTGGTCCGAATGATATCAGATTAAAGGAACTGATTACCCGACTGCAGGGGGATGTAAAAGAAATCATTCTTGCAACAAACTCTAGTTTAGAAGGAGAAACAACAGCAATGTATATCAGTAAGCTGGTAAAACCGACCGGTATCAAGATTACAAAGATCGCGAGCGGGGTACCAGTTGGCGGAGATTTAGAATACATTGATGAGGTTACACTTCTTCGTGCATTAGAAGGCAGAACAGAGATGTAGATAAAAAGTGTCTTGTGAGCAAGGCACTTTTTTTGATACAATAAAATTAGGTAAATAGAACTTGAAACAATATATGAACAGGATGGTGAAAATATGAGGCCAGAAGTTGGACGAATTTTAAATAAGGATGAAGTTCTTACATTAAATTATGGTGATAACTCCAGACCGAATAACATTTTGGGCAGACACGTGATCAATAATGGACAAGTAATCAGCTGTTATCATCCGAACGCGGAAGAAGCTTTTTTAGAAATTGAGGATCGAGAATATCCGATGGACTGTATTGAAAAAACGAATATTTTTGCAGTCTACCTTCCACATAAATTTGATATTCCATATCATATTCGCTGGATTTTTAAAGATGGAACAGAAAGCTATTTAAGAGACCCTTATTCTTTTGCTCTTCAGCTTGATAAGAAGATGCTTGCACAGTGGGAACAAGGAACCTGGATTGAGTGTTATAAATATTTAGGTGCACATCCAATGATCATCAATGGAATCTCCGGTGTACATTTTGCGGTATGGGCTCCGAATGCGAAGAGAGTCAGTGTAGTGGGTGATTTCAATAACTGGGATGGTCGCGTGCATCCGATGATCAAGAGAAGCACGGGTGGTATTTTTGAATTGTTTATCCCAGATGCCACTGTCGGAATGTACTATAAATTTGAGATTAAGACCCAGAAGGGCGATATCTTCATGAAGGCGGATCCATTTGCCAACCAGTATGAAGTACCCCCTAAGAATGCATCCGTTGTTGCCAATATTAATCGATTCGTGTGGGATGACCGTAGATGGATGATTGAACGTAATGAAACCAATCCACACAAAAAAGCAATTGCGATTTATGAAGTGCATCTTGGATCCTGGAGAAGAAATGTGGAAGCAGGTAACAGCTTCTTAACTTATAAAGAACTGGCATATCAGCTGCAGGAATATGTGACTTACATGGGCTATACCCATGTGCAGCTTTTAGGCTTGCAGGAACATCTTAGAGAAGAAACCATTGGCCATGAAGTATATGGATTCTTTGCGCCAACTGCCAGACATGGAAAAGGAAGAGGACTTCGTTTCCTCATCAATCATCTTCATATGAATGGTATTGGTGTCATCGTTGACTGGATGGCAGCAGGAATGTCGAATGATCCATCAGGAATGACGAATTTTGATGGAACACATCTATATGAAACATCTGCACCAGAAAAGAATAATATGATGAAATGGGACTGCAGTGCATTTGACTTTACGAAAAAGCAGGTTCGTAACTATATTTTATCCAGCGCAGAATACTGGATGGAAGAACTGCATGTTGATGGATTCCGTTTGTCTGCCATTGACAGTCTGATGTTTGATCAGTATTATCGTGCGAATGAAGAAAGTCGTGGTGTATTAGAAGAACTTCAGGCAAGAATTAGAGAAAAGGATAATGGATGCTTTGTGATTACAGAGAGAATTCCAAAGACATTCAAAGGGAAGTTTGAGCCAACCTTTGAATGGGCAGGAAATCATATCGGTCCATTAGTTGCACATATCAAAAAAGATAATTACGCACAGCGAGAAGAAGAAAACAGCAAAGAAAATCTATTTGCAAAGATGAACAACAGTGAAGCGCATATCATTAAGCTTTCTCATCGTTTTGATTTTATGGGAGGAACCTTGATTTCAAGACTTTCCGGTGATCTTCTCACAAAGTTTGCAAATGTTCGTATGCTTTATGGATATCTTCTTGGTATGCGTGGAAAGAAGCATTTCTTCATGGGACAGGAGTTTGCACAATGGAACCCATGGAATGTGCATGGCAGCTTAGACTGGGATATTCTTGGCAATGATTATCATAAAAAGCTTCATGATTATTGTAGAGATATTCTCCATTTTTACAGAGATCATCATGTATTATATGAAACAGATTATGAAAATGATGCCTTAGAATGGCTCACAAAACCAGGTGAAGCAGAGCTTGTCTCTTTCATGAGAAAGAATTTAGATACAAGAGAAGAACTTATTTTTATCTGCAACTTTACACCAATCGATTATGAAAACTACACATTAGGACTTCCTGCTGACCATGTATATCAGCAGGTGCTTTCTAGTGATGATCAAAAGTATGGTGGCCTGGGCTTATTTGATAATGGATTAGTAGCGGTAGAAGAAAAAGAAAATCATGGATTTTCCTACCAGATTACTTTAGATATTGCAAAACATTCTCTTGTAGTATTACAGAGAAGAAATAGAAAGGATTTAAAAAAAGATGAAGAAACAGGATTGTATATTTTGTAATTTAGCAAATGGAATCTGGCCGGCTGAAGCAATTTATGAAGATGATAAAGTAAAAGTAATTTTAGATGCAGGTCCTGCATCTAAGGGTCATGCATTGATTCTTCCAAAAGAACATGCAGATGATATGTTTGATCTTGATGAAGAAAGTGCAGCACATATTTTTGTGGTAGCCAATAAAGTGGCAAAAGCAATGAAAAAGACATTAAACTGTGATGGTATGAATATCTTACAGAACAATGGACCAATCGCAGGACAGACTGTATTTCATTTTCATCTGCATTTGATTCCTCGTTATGAAGGCGATGGCATTGCTCTTACCTGGAAACCTGGTTCTGTAACAGATGAAGAAAAATCCGAAATTATTGCAGAAATCAAAAAGGGATTATAATTATGGCAAAGGTGTCATGGAAACCTGGAAATATGATCTATCCACTTCCTGCGGTCATGGTGACTTGTCGTGGGAAGGATGGAGAAGATAATGTGCTTACAATTGCGTGGACGGGTACGATTTGTACCAATCCACCGATGACCTATATCTCTGTACGACCAGAACGTCATTCTTATCAAATGATTCGTGAAACGGGTGAATTTGTCATCAATCTCACGACAAAAAAGCTTACAAAGGCAACCGATTTTGTTGGTGTACGTTCTGGAAAAGATATGGATAAATTTGAGCAGATGCATTTGACGAAGGGTGAAGCACAGGTGGTGAATGTTTCTGTCATCGAAGAAAGTCCGGTCAATATCGAATGCAGGGTGGTTGAAGTCAAGGAGCTTGGCTCTCATCATATGTTCCTTGCAGAAGTAGTGAATGTGATGGTGGATGAATCCTATATGGATGAGAAGGGAACCTTTCATCTTGACTGGGCCGAACCACTGGTTTATTCTCATGGCGGATATTATGAGACAGGAGAAAAATTAGGAACCTTTGGATATTCTGTTCGAAAAAAGAAGAAGAAAAAGAGGAAAAAATAATCATGAATAATATTACATTACTTGGTATGCCTGGGGCAGGAAAGAGCACGATTGGGGTGTTGCTTGCGAAAGCAATCAATTATGATTTTCTGGACACAGATCTTTCTATTCAAAGACAGGAAGGGATGCTGCTTAGAGAAATTATTGCGAAGAAAGGCCTTGAGGAATTTAAGAAAATTGAAAATCAGGTGAATCGTGATGTATGCGTGGAGCGTACAGTCATTGCTCCGGGAGGTAGTGTGAT
Organism: Lachnospiraceae bacterium; assembly: GCA_024403555.1. Taxonomy (GTDB): domain Bacteria; phylum Bacillota; class Clostridia; order Lachnospirales; family Lachnospiraceae; genus Fimousia. The sequence continues at coordinate 76,207 of JAKSRP010000001.1, forward strand.
TTATGGTGAAGAAGCAATGGAACATCTTGCATCCATCAGCAAAGTAATCTATCTGAAGTTATCTTATGAAGAAATCAGAAAGCGCCTTGGAAATTTAAAAAAGCGAGGAGTAGTCTTTGCGGAAGGGCAAACTTTAGAGGATCTTTATAAAGAACGTGCTCCCCTTTATGAGAAATATTCCGAAGTTATTATCGATGCGGATGGCCTTGATATTGGTGAAGTTTTAGAAGAAGTATTACAGAATCTTTAATTTTTTATACCGCAATCATTTTCTGATTTACAAAAAAAAATTGTATGCTATAATATAATTGTTTTAATATGTGAAAATTAGGCTTAAAATTAGGCTTTTTATACAGAAATTTAGTTTTTTTTTAGATAGATATACAATATTGAGGTGCAAATAATGGAACAGAAATACGTGATTAAGGGTGGTAATCCTCTGGTTGGAGAAGTAGTAATTGGCGGAGCTAAGAATGCAGCACTTCCTGTTTTAGCCGCAGCAGTTATGACAGATGGTAATTGTCACATTGACAATATGCCGAATGTTCGCGACATCAATGTATTACTTCAGGCCATGGAAGGAATTGGAGCCACTGTACATAGAATCGGGGATAATGAAGTAATCATTTCCGGCGGTGGTATCAAGCCAGGAGAAGTAGTAGACAATGAATTCATTCGTAAAATTCGTGCTTCTTACTATTTAATTGGTGCCATGCTTGGTAAATATAAAAAAGCAGAGGTTGTACTTCCGGGTGGCTGTGCAATCGGTGCAAGACCAATTGATCAGCATATTAAAGGCTTTGAAGCTTTAGGTGCTAAGGTTACAATTGAACATGGTATGATCAAGGCAGAAGCAGAACGCCTTGTTGGTACACATATCTACATGGATGTTGTCTCTGTAGGAGCAACAATTAACGTTATGATGGCAGCTGCATTAGCAGAAGGTAATACAGTAATTGAGAATGCAGCAAAAGAACCACACATCGTAGATGTAGCAAACTTCTTAAACTGCATGGGTGCTGATATCCGTGGTGCAGGTACAGATGTGATTCGTATCAAAGGTGTTGAAAAGTTTGGCAATTGCGAATATTCCATCATTCCGGATCAGATCGAAGCTGGAACATTTATGGTAGCAGCAGTATGTACAAAGGGTGATATCACAATCAAGAATGTTATTCCAAAACATCTTGAATCCATCACAGCAAAGCTTCTTGAAATCGGTGCAGAAGTACATGAATTTGATGATGCAGTTCGTGTTGTTGCAACAAAGAGATTAAAACCAACACAGGTTAAGACTCTTCCATATCCTGGTTTTCCAACAGATATGCAGCCACAGATGGCAATCACATTAGCATTATCAGAAGGTATCAGTGTAGTAACAGAAAGCATCTTTGAAAATCGTTTCCGCTATGTAGATGAACTTACACGCATGGGTGCTAAGATCCAGGTGGAAGGTAATACTGCATTCATCACAGGTGTTGAAAAGTACACAGGTGCAGAAGTAAGTGCTCCTGATTTACGTGCAGGTGCAGCACTTGTTATTGCAGGCCTTGCTGCAGAAGGTATTACACAGGTAGACAGCATTGGATACATTCATCGTGGATACGAAAAGTTTGATGAAAAGCTTCAGGAATTAGGAGGCCAGATCAAACTCGTGGAAACAGAAAAAGAATTAAAGAAATTCATTCTTCAGGTAAGCTAAGACGAATCTGAAGTTGACAAATGATATAATCAGTAGTAAGATTGCTACTGCACGAAAAAATTAATAAATATAAGTTTCTTATTCAGAACGATGGAGGTTTAAGGGCCGATGAAATCGTGGCAACCCCAGCAATGGAAGGTGCCAGCCGGAGCCATATGATTATGTGGAGCAATAAGATAATTTGTAATAAGCAAGTTAAAGTCCGGTCAAAATGACCGGGCTTTTTTCAATGTATTAATTAAGAGAAAGGGATTTGACAATGGAAAAATTATTATTTACATCTGAGTCTGTAACAGAAGGACATCCTGATAAGATCTGTGACCAGATTTCAGACGCAGTTTTAGATGCATTATTAGAACAGGACCCAATGAGCCGTGTAGCATGCGAAACATGTACTACAACTGGTTTAGTTATGATCATGGGTGAAATTACAACAAAAGCAAGTGTGGACTATCAGAAGATCGTTCGTAACACAATCAAAGAAATCGGATATACAAGAGGTAAATTTGGTTTTGATGCGGAAACATGTGGTGTTTTAGTTGCCTTAGATGAACAGTCCACAGACATCGCTATGGGTGTTGACAAAGCGTTAGAAGCAAAAGAAAATCAGATGTCCGACGAAGAAATTGAAGCAATCGGTGCTGGTGATCAGGGTATGATGTTTGGATTTGCATCCAATGAAACAGATGAATTTATGCCATATCCAATTTCTCTTGCACATAAATTAACTAAGAAATTAACAGAAGTTCGTAAGAATGGAACACTTCCATACTTAAGACCAGATGGAAAATCCCAGGTTTCTGTTCAGTATGATAAAGATGGTAAACCAGAAAGATTAGATGCAGTTGTATTATCTACTCAGCATGGTGCAGAAGTATCTCAGGAACAGATTCATGAAGATATCAAAAAGTATGTATTTGACCCAGTGCTTCCAGCAGAAATGGTGGATGAAAATACAAAGATGTACATCAACCCAACAGGCCGTTTTGTAATCGGGGGACCTCATGGGGATGCTGGTCTTACAGGTCGTAAAATTATCGTAGATACTTATGGCGGATATGCTCGTCACGGCGGCGGTGCATTTTCTGGCAAGGACTGCACAAAGGTAGACCGTTCTGCAGCATATGCAGCTCGTTACGTTGCAAAGAATATCGTTGCAGCAGGGTTAGCTGATAAATGTGAAATTCAGTTATCCTACGCAATCGGTGTTGCTCAGCCTACATCCATCATGATTGATACATTTGGCACAGGTAAAATTTCAGAAGATCAGTTAGTAGATATCGTTAGAGAACATTTTGATCTTCGTCCAGCTGGTATTATCAAGATGTTAGATCTTAGAAGACCAATCTACAAACAGACAGCAGCTTATGGTCACTTTGGAAGAAATGATCTTGATCTTCCTTGGGAAAAACTTGATAAAGTTGATGCATTAAAAGCTTATTTATAATCAATAAACTTATTTATTATCAATAAAGTAGATGTTTTGTTCCGGAAGGGGGCTTTACAATGTCAGTAGAAATTTTCAATATGGAAAACTACAACCGCGTTGTTGTAGAAGAGATGGAAAACTTTAAAGTAATTGAATGTCAGAAGGATACGAGTGTAGCTCCGGAAAATGCTACCAGAGAGTATTTCATGGGTCAGATGCATGTCAGAAGAAGACAGATTGTGATTGAATTAGATGATGATCATTCTGCAATTCTTCAGTCTGGTGCAATGCAATGGATTGTTGGTGATGTAGAAGCAACTACCGGAATTAAAGGTGTAGGTGATTTCTTTGGAAAGAAGCTCAAAGGATCCCTGACTAATGAAACAACAATCAAACCAGAATACAAAGGCAACGGTGTGATTGTTTTAGAACCTACTTATAAATATATCATTCTTCAGGACATCGGTGATTGGAGCAAAGACGGTGGGATGGTGATGGAAGATGGCATGTTTTTAGCATGCGATGGTGACATTGAAAATAAAGTTGCCATGAGAAAAAACCTTTCCTCAGCAGCGCTTGGTAATGAAGGTTTATTCAATCTTTATTTAAAAGGCGATGGTGTTGCAGCATTAGAAAGTAATGTTCCACAGGATGAACTGATTGAAGTTTACTTAGAAGATGATGTATTAAAATTAGATGGTAACTTTGCAATCTGCTGGTCAAAATCTTTAAACTTTACGGTTGAGAGATCTTCAAAAAGCTTAGCAGGAAGTGCTATGAATGGTGAAGGTTTATTAAATGTTTACCGAGGAACCGGCCGAGTATTATTAAGTCCGGTTGCACTGACAGACTGTCTCTATCATGCTACTCATAATGGTCCAGCTGGTCCGGGGGCACCAAGACATGAAGGCAGATAATAAATAGTTCATGACAGTTTATACTTTCTTTAGAATTGTTTATAAATAGAAAATTGAATTTCGGGATGTATGATATATAATAAAAACATAGCAAGCAACGAAAAATAGACAAACTTGCTAATTAGTTTTTCATATATTTTTTATCCTCTCTTTTCAATAATAAAAGCGAAGAACCTCTGCAGGGCGTGTTTGGCAGAGGTTCTTTTTTGTATACCAGGAAATTGCGATGCAATTTCCTGGTATACAAAAAAGAACCGGAAGATTGCGCACCTCGCGGAGCGGTAGTTAATGCTTCGCATTCCGCTCGGGCGCAAGAGTTCCCCAAGGGGAACTCTATTGTAGTGGGCTACTGCGGCTACTGCAACAACATAATTGCTAGAATATTCAGAAAATAATAAAATATAAAATAAATTATCAAATAATAGTTGACAAACAATATAAGTTAACATATAATAAAGATACAAACAAAGAAGAGAATAAACACCAAGACAAAGGAACTTTTTTCCATCGGCTTATAGAGAAGCCCAACAGTAAGTGATCAGATATTCGATTCTTAGTAACAGGAGGTAAAGACCATTGGCATAACAATTACTTAAACATTTTTTAAATCCTTTCAATCTCAACAATATGAGTTCATCGAATAAAAAGAAAAAACTGAATATCAATTAATAGAAAGCGAGGTAATACAGTGAGACTTCTAGAAATTCATTAATTGGCCATCTGAATTGAAACAACAATCAGATGGCCATTTTTTTATGCTTTATAACCAGTTTCCATATCATGAAAAACAGTAAGCATTAACTACTTTGCACTTTTTTTGATACTTGTGAAAAACATATTTACAACTGTGTTGTCTGATGATATATTCCAAGTGGATGGTATTCTGAAAAGAAACTATACCAATGATATTATACTTTTCATTCAAAGTAAGCTTATATCCATGAGGAATAAGACTTAGAGTGTCACCTTATCTTAGGAAATGAGGTGATGGCATGAAGATAGGATTTATCGGAGCAGGCAATGTAGGATGCTCACTCGGAAGATATTTTCGTTTTCATCAATTAGAAGTCGCTGGCTATTACAGCAGAACGGCCGAGTCCGCAAAAGAGGCAGCGCAATTAACCAAAACAGCACAGTTTGATACAATTGAAGAACTTGTAAAAACATGTGATACTCTATTTCTTACAGTACCAGATGGTCAGATTGGGCCAGTCTGGAATCAGATAAAAGCCTTTCCAATCGAAGGAAAAAGCATATGTCATTGCAGTGGTTCTTTATCCACTGAAATCTTTTCAGATATTCATGAGACCGGTGCTTATGGATATTCAATTCATCCAATGTTTCCATTTAACAGCAAAACAATTTCATACGAAAGTCTGCAAGAAGCATTGATCACAGTAGAAGGCTGTGAAGAAGGACGAGATGAGATGGTACGTCTTTTCGAAAGCTTTGGCAATACAGTCAAAGTCATTGAAGCGAACGCCAAAACCGCTTATCACGCAGCAGCCGTAATGGTTTCAAACCAGGTTGTAGCATTATTTGAAATGGCGACGGATCTTTTAAGTGATTGTGGATTTTCTGAGGAAGAAGCATTGATGGCATTTAAGCCATTGGCGCTTAAAAATCTTAACAACATCCTGGCAGTAGGAACGACAAAGGCACTGACCGGACCAGTTGAGAGAAATGATGTGCAAACGATTGAGAAGCATTTGCAGGTCTTTGATGACGAACAGAAGGATGTATATAAAGCCTGTTCAAAGATGCTTATGCATATCACAAAACGTAAATACCCAGAACGAAATGAAAATATGATGAAGGAATTATTGGAGGAAAAGTAAAATGGCAAAAAAAGTTACAGTTACAACACTTCAGCAGATGAAAGACGCTGGAGAAAAAATTACAATGTTAACAGCATATGATTACTCTACAGCAAAGTTAGAAGATGAAGCTGGTGTAGACACAATCTTAGTAGGTGACTCTCTTGGTAACGTAATGTTAGGTTACGAAAACACAATTCCAGTTACTGTTGACAACATGATCACATATGGTGGATCTGTTGTAAGAGGTGCAAAAAGAGCACTTGTTGTTGTTGATATGCCTTTCATGTCTTACCAGGCATCTGTTTATGATGCAGTAGTAAATGCAGGTCGTATCATGAAAGAAACAGGCTGTGATGCAGTAAAATTAGAAGGTGGCGTTAAGATGGCACCAGTAATTGATGCAATCACAAATGCTTCCATTCCTGTAATTGCACACATTGGTTTAACACCACAGTCCATCAACATTTTTGGTGGGCACAAAGTACAGGGTAAAACAGAAGCAGCTGCAAAACAGTTAATTGAAGATGCAAAAGCAGTAGAAGCAGCTGGTGCATCCGCAATCGTAATCGAAGGTGTTCCTGCTCCAATCGCAAAACTTGCTACACAGGCAGTACACATCCCAACCATCGGTATCGGTGCAGGCTCTGATTGTGATGGTCAGGTTCTTGTATACCAGGATGTATTAGGTATGTTCACAGACTTTACACCAAAATTCGTAAAACGTTATGCAGATTGTGGAACAATTATGAGAGCAGCATTTGCAGACTACATTAAGGAAGTAAAAGAAGTAAGCTTCCCAGAAGAAAAACATTGCTACACAATTGCTGAAGATGTAATTGAAAAGCTTTACTAATAAAAGCAATAAAGGATAAAAGAAATAGGAGACAATATTATGAAAATCGCTTATACAGTTAAGGAAGTAAGAGAACAGGTAAAAGCATGGAAAAAAGAAGGTCTCACAGTAGGTTTAGTACCAACAATGGGCTATCTTCATGAAGGCCACGCAAGCTTAATGAAAAAAGGCGTAGAACAGTGTGACAAAGTTGTTGTCAGTGTTTTCTTAAACCCAATGCAGTTTGGACCAACAGAAGACTTAGCATCCTACCCAAGAGATTTCGAAGCAGACTGCAAACTCTGTGAAGAAATGGGTGTAGCTATGGTGTTCCATCCAGAACCAGAAGAAATGTATTCACCAAACTTCTGCTCTTATGTGGATATGTCCGTATTAACAGAAGACTTATGTGGAAAATCCAGACCAGTTCACTTCCGTGGCGTTTGTACTGTATGTAATAAATTATTTAATATCGCTCAGCCTGATAAAGCATTCTTTGGTGAAAAAGATGCTCAGCAGTTAGCAATCATCAAACGTATGGTAGAAGATTTAAATATGGATCTTGAAATCGTTGGATGTCCAATCATCCGTGAAGAAGATGGTCTTGCAAAATCTTCTCGTAACACATACTTAAATGAATCCGAAAGACAGGCAGCTTTAATCTTAAGCAAGAGCATTTTCTTAGGCAAGAAGATGGCTGAAGAAGGCGAAACAGATGCAACTAAGATTGTAGCAGCTATGACAGAATTAATCGAAACAGAACCACAGGCTCACATCGATTATGTAAAAGTAGTTGATGGATTAACAATGCAGCCAGTTGACGTAATCGAAGGACCAATCGTAACAGCAATCGCTGTATACATTAACAAAACTGCAAGATTAATCGATAACTTCCACTTCACACCAGCTGAGTAAGAAGGAGACCAAACTATGTTAAAAGGCAAAACCGTTGTATTAGGAGTAACAGGCAGTATTGCAGCTTATAAAATGGCGAATGTTGCAAGTATGCTCATCAAAAAGCATGCAGATGTTCATGTGATCATGACAAAGAATGCAACCAATTTCATTAATCCAATTGCATTTGAAACACTGACAAATCATAAATGTCTGGTGGATACATTTGACCGCAATTTCCAGTTCCATGTGGCACATATTTCTGTGGCTCAGGCAGCAGACTGTATGCTCGTTGCACCGGCTTCTGCCAACATCATTGGTAAGATTGCAAATGGTATCGCCGACGATATGTTAAGCACAACGATCATGGCATGTGAAGCGCCTAAGATTATTGCGCCAGCCATGAATACTCATATGTTTAACAACCCTATCGTGCAGGATAATTTAAAGAAATTAGAAGGCTATGGTTACGAAGTGATCCAGCCGGCAGCAGGTCGTCTTGCATGTGGAGATACCGGAGCAGGAAAGCTTCCAAGCGAGGAAGTGTTAGTTGACTATATTGAACGAGCATGTGCAAGAGAAAAGGATTTAACAGGCAAGAAAGTACTTGTTACTGCAGGTCCAACAAGAGAAGCAATTGACCCGGTTCGTTATATCACCAATCATTCCACAGGAAAGATGGGATATGCGGTTGCAAGAGCAGCGATGCTTCGTGGCGCAGATGTTACTTTAGTAACAGGGGTGACAAACCAGACACCTCCTCCATTTGTGAACGTTGTAAATGTAGTAAGCGCACAGGATATGTTCGAAGCAGTTCGTGATAACTTTGATACTACGGATATCTTGGTCAAATCGGCAGCAGTTGCTGATTATCGTCCGGCAAATGTTGCGACCGAAAAGATCAAGAAACAGGATGGCGATATGATGTCTATTCCTTTAGAAAGAACAACTGATATTTTAGGCTATCTTGCAGAGCATAGAAGAGACGATCAGTTCATCTGTGGTTTCTCCATGGAAACTCAGAACATGCTTGAAAACTCCAGAAAGAAGCTTGCGAAGAAAAAATTAGACATGATCGTTGCCAATAACTTAAAGGTAAAAGGTGCTGGCTTTGGCACTGATACCAATGTGGTAACCTTCATCACAAAGGACGAAGAAAAAGAGCTTGAAATCATGACGAAGTTCGAAGTCGCTGATGAACTTTTAGATTTCATCCTTGCACATACAAATTAAAATTGATATAGATAAAGATTAGTGGGCATCCCTTGAGTATATTAAGGGATGCCTTTTTTCAATTGTTTTTGTTCTATACATCCATTATTTTATTTATAAATCGTTTATAAATTGTTTTGTATGAATATGGTATAATTTAATGAAGAAAACAATTTGGAGGTCTTGCCATGAAGATATTAAAGCAGGTCAGGCTGATCGTATTTCCGGCGATTGTACTGCCATTAGTTATGGTGCTTATCGCATTAGTAGCACTGAATTATTCTTATAGCAAATCGTTATATACGAATGGAACAAACAACGTAAATTATTTTACCAACTCCACGCATATGGTAGATGAGCTGACGGCGGATACATTTGCGGAGATTAAGAGAATTGCCAAGGATGATCCAGAGTCATTAGAGAATGAGGATTATATCGAGAAGGTGAATGAAAGCCTTAACACTCGCTATTCTTATCTGATTGTACGCAAGGATGAAAAAATAATTTATCGTGGAACAGACCAGAAACATAAAAAGATTGAAAAGATGCTTCCAGCCTACGGCTCTGTTATTGCAAGAACTGGAAATGGTATGCTCGTATCCAAACCAGAAAACTTCCTGATCAAACAGCAGGATTTTATCTTTTCCGATTCTTCTGAAGGAACGGTTTTTATTATGTCGAACTTAGACAATATTGCACCGAAACTTCAGATTGTGATCAATCAGACCATCTGTGCGATTATGATCGTGCTTTTTATGACCAGTACGATTCTTACCTGGTTTATGTTTAAGGAATTTGTTCGTCCGATTGCATTATTAAAAGAAGGAACAGACCGTATTCGAGAAGGCGACTTAGATACTGATGTAGAAATTGTCAGTGACAATGAAATCGGTGACTTATGCATTTCCTTTAATGAGATGCGTGAAGAATTAAAGAGTTCTATTAATGATCGAATGCGCTATGAACAGGATATCAGAGACCTGATCAGTAACATTTCCCACGATCTTAAGACACCACTTACCGCAATCAAAGGTTATTCGGAAGCCATCATTGATGGTGTTGCAAATACTCCTGAAAAGATGGAACGTTATATTAAGACGATTCACAGCAAAGCCAATGATATGGATGTTTTGTTAAATGAACTGTCTATCGCTTCAAAGATTGACACCAATACGATCCCATATAATTTTGAACGTATTGATATTGAGGAATATTTTGCAGACTGCATCGAAGAAATCAGCTCTGATTTAGAACAGAAAAATATGGATTTTGCTTTCTTTAATTATATGGAAGAAAAGTGCAGAGTCGTGGCAGATCCAGAACAGCTTAAGAGAGTCATTAATAATATTATCAGTAATTCATGTAAATATAGTGCGAAGAAGGGCAAAGGCGGCCATGTGAATATTCGATTAAAAGATATGGAATCCTATGTTCAGGTAGAAATTGAAGATGATGGCATTGGTATCAGTGCGAAAGATCTGCCAAACATCTTCAACCGTTTATACCGTGCAGATACATCCAGAAGCAGCTCCGGAGGAAGCGGTCTTGGATTATCTATTTCCAAAAAAATTATTGAAGATCATGGTGGACATATCTGGGCCAGCAGTAAGGTGAATACCGGAACCACTATTTACTTTACACTTAGCAAAGCAGCTGAGTATGTTGAGGAGGAAGAGTATGAGTAGAATATTAATTGTAGAAGATGAAATTGCGATTGCAGAGCTTGAGAAAGATTATCTTGAATTAAGCTCCTTTGAAGTAGACATTGAAACAGATGGACAGTCCGGACTTGATCAGGCTCTTTCCGGGGATTATGATATGCTGATCCTGGATTTGATGCTTCCAAATGTGAACGGATTTGATATTTGCAAAAAGGTGCGCGAAAAGAAGGATATTCCGATTCTTATGGTTTCCGCAAAGAAAGAAGATATCGATAAGATTCGTGGATTCGGTCTTGGAGCAGATGATTATATCACAAAACCATTTAGCCCAAGTGAATTAGTAGCCCGTGTAAAAGCACATCTTGCAAGATATGAACGATTAGTCGGCAGTCAGGTGGAAGTCAATGATGTCATCGAAATTCGCGGCTTAAAGATTGATAAGACAGCAAGAAGAGTTTATGTAAATGGGGAAGAACGAGCATTTACAACAAAAGAATTTGATCTGCTTACTTTCCTTGCGAGTCATCCAAACAAGGTGTTTAAAAAAGAAGAATTATTCAGCGAAATCTGGAATATGGAATCCTATGGCGACATCGCAACCGTAACCGTTCATATTAAGAAGATTCGTGAAAAGATTGAGATAGATACATCCAAACCACAGTATATTGAAACCATCTGGGGTGTGGGATACAGATTTAAGATTTAAAGAGGAAGACTATGAGAAACAGAACAAAGAAACCGGAAATTCTTTATATGGATGATACGATTGTGGTATGTGTAAAACCTCAGGGGATGCCGGTTCAGAATGATAAATCAAGAGATTTAAGTGTATTAAATTATCTGAAGAATGAAATTGCTAAGAAAGAAAAGAACGGAGAACCTGAACTTCATGTGGTTCACAGACTGGATCGTCCAGTGGGGGGCGTTATGGTCTTTGCGAGAACTGCAGAAGCTGCGGGAAGATTAAGCAGACAGATGCAGGATGGAACTTTCGAAAAGTACTATCAGGCAGTCCTTTCCGGACATTTGAATGAAGAGTTTGGCGAAGTGACGAATTATCTTCTTCGTGACGGCAAAACGAATACCTCTAAAGTTGTCAAGAAAGGAACCAAAGGAGCGAAGGAAGCAATCTTAGAATATGAAGTCCTTGATATGGTAGAAACCGGACAAGGGAAATTATCTTTTGTTCTGATTTATCTGGTGACTGGAAGACATCATCAAATCCGTGTGCAGATGGCGAATCTTGGATGTGGAATCTGGGGTGATACCAAGTATAATAAGCAATTTCAGAAAGCAAAGAAAAAATACCATCAGATTGGATTGTTCTCCACTAGAATCTCCTTTGTTCATCCAGAAACAGGGGAAGAAATGGTATTTAAAACAGAGCCGGAAGGCGAAGCATTTGACATGGTATTAGATGCCATGGAGTTCTAAAATGTGTCAAAAAAAGCAGTTTGTATGGATAAATACAAATTGCTTTTTTTAATTGAAAAAATGACAAATTGTACAAATAAAAGTACAATTGTATGGATGCAAATGTATTGATAAAAAATTATCAATATCTTATAATTTTACTATCACGAGACAGACTATAGTATGTAAATTTTTTAGGAGGTTACTATGTTGGACAAAAGCTATTATGAAAAAGCTGATGAAATCATCGCACAGCATGGGGCAGAGCAGAAAGCTTTAATTCCTATTATTCAGGATATTCAGAATGAATATCGTTATCTTCCCCCAGAATTATTATCTTACGTGGCAGGTAAAATTGGAATTTCAGAAGCAAAAGCATTCAGTGTTGCGACATTTTATGAAAACTTTTCCTTTGATCCAAAGGGTAAATATGTAATTAAAGTATGTGACGGAACAGCTTGTCATGTACGTAATTCTTTGTCTGTTTTAGACAGACTTTATACAGAACTCGGACTTTCTAAAGATAAAGTAACAACAGATGATATGTTATTTACATTAGAAACCGTTTCCTGTCTTGGAGCATGTGGTTTAGCACCAGTTATGATGATCAATGAAGATGTTTATCCTGCTATGACACCAGATAAAGCAGCAGAGGTCATCCGCAAATTAAGAGAGGAGGCATAAGAAGATGGCAGTAATCAAAAATCTTGATGAATTAAAGGCTATTCAGAGCCAGACAAGCGAACGCATCGATGAAACAAAGTGCAGAATCCTTATTTGTGGTGGTACAGGATGTTTAGCAGGTGGTTCCGGTCAGATTTACGATAAGATGTGTGAACTCATCAAAGATGATCCAGACGTAGAAGTACATATCGGACCAGAAATCGCTCACGGTGATGTAACTGTTCATAAAAGTGGATGTCACGGATTCTGTGAGATGGGACCTTTAATGAGAATTGAACCACAGGGTATTCTCTATACTAAGGTAAAATTAGATGATTGTTATGATATTTATGAAAAGACAATCAAAAAAGGTGAGGTAGTAACAAGACTTCTTTTCTCCAAAGACGGAAAAGAATATGAAAAACAGGATGAAATTCCATTCTATAAAAAACAGACTCGTTTAGTACTTGAAAACTGTGGTCAGATTGATGCTGAAAATATCGAAGAAGCAATCGCAGTTGGTGGTTACCAGGCATTTGCAAAGGCATTATTTACTATGACTCCAGAAGAAGTAGTAAAAGAAATTACTGAGTCCAACTTACGTGGTCGTGGGGGCGGCGGTTTCCCAGCAGGCAGAAAATGGTCTCAGGTTGCAGGTCAGAAAGAAAAAATCAGATACGTTGTATGTAATGGTGATGAAGGTGACCCAGGTGCATTCATGGACCGTTCCGTTATGGAAGGTGACCCTCATAAGATGATCGAAGGTATGTTAATCGCAGCTTATGCCGTAAGCGCACAGGAAGGTTATATCTACGTTCGAGCAGAATATCCATTAGCAATCAGCCGTCTTCGTCTTGCAATTGCACAGGCAGAAGAAAGAGGCTTATTAGGTGACAACATTCTTGGAACTGATTTCAGTTTCAAATTACATATCAACCGTGGTGCCGGTGCTTTCGTATGTGGAGAAGGTAGTGCCTTAACTGCTTCCATCGAAGGTAATCGTGGTATGCCACGTATTAAGCCACCTCGTACTGTTGAACAGGGTCTTTTCGCAAAACCAACTGTATTAAATAACGTTGAAACATATGCGAACGTTCCTATGATTATCAACAAAGGTGCTGACTGGTACAAATCCATTGGTCCAGCTAACAGCCCTGGTACAAAAGCATTTGCCTTAACAGGTGCAGTTAAACATACAGGTCTTATTGAAGTACCTATGGGAACTACACTTCGTGAAGTTATCTTTGATATCGGTGGCGGTATTAAAGGTGATGGCAAATTCAAAGCGGTTCAGATTGGTGGACCATCCGGTGGATGTCTTATGACTCCACACTTAGATGTAAATCTTGACTTTGACTCCTTAAAGAAATTAGGCGCAATGATTGGTTCTGGTGGTCTTGTAGTAATGGATGACAAGACTTGTATGGTAGAAGTTGCCCGCTTCTTTATGAACTTTACACAGAACGAATCCTGTGGTAAATGTGTACCTTGCCGTGAAGGAACAAAACGTATGCTTGAAATCTTAGAACGTATTGTTGCAGGTCAGGGAACATTAGAAGATCTTGATTTATTAGATGAACTCGGAAATATGATCAAAGACACAGCACTTTGTGGACTTGGTAAATCCGCAGCTCTTCCTGTTATGAGTACTTTAAAGAACTTCCGCGAAGAATACGTTGAACACGTAGTAGATAAGAAATGTCGTGCGAAGAACTGTAAAGCACTCCGTCGCTTTGTAATCAGTCCTGAACTTTGTAAGGGATGTTCTAAATGTGCAAGAAACTGTCCAGTTGGCGCGATCAGTGGACAGATTCGCAATCCATTTACAATTGACTACAACACATGTATCAAGTGTGGTGCCTGTGAAGATGCTTGTGCATTCCACGCAATCCATATTGAAGACTAGGAGGTTACGAAGATGAAATATATGACAATTAACAACCGTAAGGTTGCATTTGACGACGAAAAGAACGTTTTATCCGTACTCCGTAAGGCTGGAATCAACCTTCCAACATTCTGTTACCATTCAGAATTATCTACTTATGGAGCATGTCGTATGTGTGTAGTAGAAGATGATCGTGGAAGAATTTTTGCTTCCTGTTCTGAAACTCCTCGTGATGGTATGGTAATCTACACAAATACACCAAAATTACAGCATCATCGTAAGATGATCATCGAGCTCTTACTTGCTTCCCACTGTCGTGACTGTACAACTTGTCATGCGAATGGAACATGTGAGCTTCGTCAGTTAGCATTACAGTTAGGCGTATCTTATGTACGTTTCAAAAACTATAAAGAACAGGTTCCAATTGATGAAACTTCTCCAAGTATCGTAATTGACCAGAATAAATGTATCCTTTGTGGTGACTGCGTACGTACTTGTGAAGAAATTCAGGGTATCGGCGTATTCGATTTCGCATATCGTGGATCTAAGATGAAGGTAACACCAGCATTTAATCGTAAGATGAGTGAAACAGACTGTGTTGGCTGTGGTCAGTGCCGTCTTGTATGTCCAACAGGTGCTATTACGATTAAGACAAACTTCCGTCCTGTATGGGAAGCACTTGCAGATAAGAATACTCGCGTAGTAGCTCAGATTGCTCCTGCTGTTCGAGTTGCCATTGGTGATAAATTTGGCCTTGAAAAAGGTAGAAATGCTATCGGTAAATTATCTGCAGCTCTTCGTATGATGGGATTTGATGAAGTTTATGATACAAACCTTGGTGCAGATATCACAGTTATTGAAGAAGCAAAAGAATTCGTGGAACGTCTTGAAAAGAATGAAAATCTTCCACTTTTCACTTCCTGTTGTCCAGGATGGGTTAAATTCTGTGAAAACAAACATCCAGAAATGGCAAAACACATTTCCACATGTCGTTCTCCACAGTCCATGTTTGGTGCAATCATTAAGGAAGAAGCAAGATGCAATCCGAAAGATGAAAGAAAGACTATGGTAGTTTCCATCATGCCATGTACTGCTAAGAAGGGTGAAATTCTTCGTCCAGAACACTATGATGATGGCGAACCTGTTGTAGATTATGTTCTTACAACATCTGAAGTTTCCCGTATGATCAAGGAAGCTGGTATGGATCTTTCTCAGATTACACCAGAAGCTCTTGATATGCCATTTGGTATTGCTTCCGGTGCAGCAGCAATCTTTGGTGTAACTGGTGGTGTTACAGAAGCGGTTATCCGTCACGTAGTTGGTGACAGCACTTCTGCAACTCTTGCTGATATCAGCAACATCGGTGTTCGTGGTACTGCTCAGGTAAAAGAATTTGAAGTAACTGTTGGCGACCGTGATGTAAAAATCGCAGTTGTTCACGGCTTAAAAGCAGCAGATGAACTGTTAACTAAGATGGAAAAAGGCGAAGTATACTATGACTTCGTAGAAGTTATGGCTTGTAAACGTGGATGTATTGCAGGTGGTGGTCAGCCACTTCCATTCGGACCTCGTACAAAGAATGCTCGTTATAAAGGTCTTTATAAGATTGACAGCAAGTCCCAGATTAAGATTTCTCAGGACAACCCAATCGTTATGAATATGTATGATACAATCTTAAAGGGCAAAGAACATAAATTACTTCACAATCAGAAATAATTATTTTTAAAATAACAAAGGAGCTGTTACAAAACTGTAACAGCTCCTTATCCTTTATTCCATATTTTCTGATTGTGAAGCTTTTTTTGCTTCTTTTTTCTTTCGGCGAAGTTCGCGGAAGAAATCGGACATTAATGCTGAGCATTCTTCCTCACAGACACCAGTCACTTTTTCTACTTGGTGGTTAAACTGTTTCATGGCGAGCAAATCGATGATGGATCCGGCACAGCCGGCTTTTCCATTCATGCATCCAATCACCACTTTATCAATTCTTGACTGAACTAATGCTCCGGCACACATCTGACAAGGTTCTAATGTGACATACATCGTACAGCCTTCGAGTCTCCAGTCCCCAATCTTTTTTGTTGCCTTTTTGATGGCATTGATTTCCGCATGAGCCAAAGTGCTCTTTTCTTTGTTTCGCTTGTTATATCCGCGGGCGATGACTTTGTCTTCGTAGACAATGATACAGCCAATCGGTACATCGCCGATGGCAGCAGCCTTTTTTGCCTGTTTGATGGCCTGCTTCATATATTTTTCGTCTTGTGTCATGGCTGCCTCCTATTTAAGATGTTCCATTTCGGTAACCATACAAAGAAGCAAATCTTTATTATTGAGTTTTGGATCATCGAGAACCATGAAAAGCAGCATATCAAGAATTTCTCCCATATGCTTTCCTGGTTTAATGCCAAGGCGAATCAAATCTCCACCATTGATTGCTAAATCCTTGATGGTGAGACAATCCATATCTGCAACGATTTCCTCAAATAAATCCATAGTGAGTGCAAGAATCTCAAGTTTATCCATGCGTTGATGCATACTCTGTGCTAAAATGTCTGCTTTTTGCACTTCAAAGAGAAGTCTTGTGTTTTCAACACCGATTTTATTTGCCAGACGACGAATGCTTCGTTTGTTAATTTCTTCTTTCGTCATGAAACGCCAGTCGTGCCATTTTACAAGTGTGATTACCTGATTTTTTGTCGCATTATCGAATTTTAAGCGGTTCATAACGGTTCTTGCGATATCACCACTTATGAGCGGATGTTGATAAAAATGGTCGATTCCATTCTCATCGGTTGTCCTTGTGGCAGGCTTTCCACTGTCATGAAGAAGCATTGCATAGCGAAGAACGGGTGTTGCTTTCACATGCTGCATTGCAGTTAATGAGTGGATTCCTACATTGTACATATGATGTGGATGGTTCTGAGGAGTTGCCATCATTACATCCCATTCCGGTAAGATGATTTTCGTGATGCCCATCTCATATGCGGTTAAGATGATTTCTGGATGATCGGATGTGATCATCTTTGTAAATTCTTCACGAATTCGTTCGGCACTGATGTCTTTTAAAAATTCTTTCTTTTCAGCCATCGCTTTTTGGGTTTCTTCTTCGATAGTGAAATCAAATCGGGCTGCAAAGCGTAGTGCACGAAGAATACGAAGTGCATCCTCATCAAAACGGTCTCTTGCTACACCCACACAACGAATAATACCCTGTTCAAGGTCTTCCTTGCCATGGTGAAGATCCACAAGTCCAGCTTCATCATTGTAAGCCATGGCATTGATCGTGAAATCTCTTCGAAGCACATCTTCTGCCAAAGATTTTGTAAAAATCACTTCCGTTGGACGGCGGTGATCCACATAATCGCCGTCCATACGGTAGGTTGTAACTTCGTAAGGCTCTTTATCCATCATGATGGTCACGGTTCCGTGCTGCAGTCCCGTGTCGATGGTATGAGCAAATAATTCCTTCACTTCGTAAGGAGACGCAGAGGTGGTGATATCCCAGTCTTTTGGAATTTGTCCAAGAAGGGAATCTCTGACACAGCCCCCTACCACATAGGCCTCATAGCCATGGTCCTGAAGGGTATGAATGATGTAGTTTGCATGTTTCGGAATGTTAATTTTCATACGATACTAAATACTATTCTAAAAAATACTTCTTATTTGTAATCTTCTACTTTTTCGTTGATATCAGCAAATAATTTTGCTTTTAAGCCAGTGATGAAGTCAAATGCTTCGTCCATTGGTACCATTTCTTTCACTGCTTTGTCTCTTGTAGAGATTTCAAGACAGCCATTCTTTAAGTTACGTGGAGAAACAGTTACACGAATTGGAACACCGAAAAGGTCTGCGTCAGCGAACATTTCACCTGGACGTACTTTACGGTCATCGTATAATACTTCAACGCCTGCTTTCTGTAATTTGTTGTAATATTCATCAGCAACTGCTTTTACTTCTTCGTTGTCTGGACGTAAGCAGCAGATCTGAACTTCCCATGGAGCGATGGAGATTGGCCAGATTGGACCGTAGTCATCATGACGTTCTTCACAAACAGAAGCAGCAAGACGGCCAACACCGATACCGTAGCATCCCATAATTGGATTCTTTAATTTTCCGTCGCTGTCTGTATAAGTCATACCCATGGATTCTGTATATTTTGTTCCAAGCTGGAAGATGTTGCCTACTTCGATACCACGTTTGATTGTGATAGTCTTCTTACCGCAGCATGGGCAAATGCCACCTTCCTGGATTTTGGAAATGTCTACATATTCTACGGAGTCTAAATCTCTTTCAAGGTTAAGTCCTGCGTAGTGATATCCTTCTTTGTTTGCACCGGCAACAACTGCATCAAGTCCTTTTAAAGAATTGTCGATGAAGTAAGTTACTTTGTCAGAAATACCATATGGTCCGATGTAACCTGCTACAAGTGGAGCATCTTCTGTGATTTCTGCTGGATGGATATCTTCTCCAACTAAGTTACGAAGTTTTGTTTCATTTACTTCATAGTCACCACGTACAAATGCTACTACATAAGTGTCATCCATATTTCTCTGGTAAACAACGGCTTTACAGGAATCTTCTACTGGTGCTTTTAAGAAAGCACAAACATCTTCAATTGTCTTGCAGTCTGGTGTTTCGATGCATTCTAATTCTTTTACACCTTTGGAAATATTCTCAACAGTTGTAGCAGCAGCTTCCATATTGGCACGGTAGTCACAGTCTGTACAGATAACGATGGAGTCTTCTCCAGCTGCTGTAAGTAACATATACTCGTGGGATACGGAACCACCCATCATACCAGAGTCAGATGCTACAGTTACAACTTCAGGTACACCAGCTCTCTGGAATACACGGTTATATGCTGTATAGCATTCATCGTAGTATTTTTCAAGGTCTTCCTGAGATGTATGGAAAGAATATGCATCTTTCATTGTGAATTCACGAACTCGGATCATACCAGCACGTGGACGAGCTTCATCACGGAATTTTCTCTGAATCTGGTAGATCATGAATGGATACTGCTGATAGGACTGAGCATATTCACGTACTAAATGTACAGCAGCTTCTTCGTGAGTCATACCAAGTACCATACGGGAGTTGTTACGGTCAGAGAAACGAAGTAATTCGCTTCCTACAGATTCATAACGTCCGGACTGATCCCAGAGATCTGCTGGCATTGTTACAGGGAATAATACTTCCTGACCATCGATCATGTTCATTTCTTCACGGATGATCTTTTCGATTTTTGTTGTTACTCTTCTTAAGATTGGGTATTCAGAAAAAATACCATTGCCTACATATTTCATGTAGCCACCACGAACCATTAAAGCATGGCTGTCGATGACACAGTCTGCAGGTCTTTCTTTAAAACGCTGGCTTACTAATTTGCTAACTTTCATTTATCTTTCCTCCTAAAATTGACATATAAATTGATACAACATGAATTTTCCGCGAGTTGTATCAATAAAAAAATCCTAAATATAGCATACCTGCTATATTTAGGACGAATATAATCCGCGTTACCACCTAAAATTCAGATAGTTCTTCTATCTGCTCTCTGTATGAGCTGCTAATATAAAATGCTTACTCACTTGCCTTTGATAACGGTGGCACTCCGACAGGTTTTGGCCTGCTGCTCCCAGGTAGGTTCAACAGCTTTTCACCGAAATCTCGCACCAACCGATTCCTCTCTGAACGCTTCTGGCTGTCTACTAGTCTGTTCGACGCATTTGTTTTATGGTAGCATAATTCGAAAAAAAGGTCAAATTATATTTGAGTATGGAAAGGTATCATAAGCTTTGCGTAGCTTGACATTTTGTCAGTCTCATACTATAATCACTTTAGCACGTTAAAGTGCGAAAACAACACAAACAGTAAACAAACATATTATAAAGGAGAAGTAACGATGAAATTACATATGCAGACAGCTTCTGCAGCTTATGATATTATTCTCGAACGTGGCGTCATTGGAAGAATAGGAGAATATATCGATCTTAACCGAAAGGTGCTGATTTTAACCGATCAGAATATCCCACAGAAGTGGATTGATATTGTAAGTGAACAGTGTGATAATTCCATGGTCTATAAGGTTCCTGGCGGGGAAGACTCAAAGAGCATGAAAGTGTATGAAGAAGTGTTAAATGCCTGTCTTGATTTTCATATGGGCAGAAAAGATTTGATGATCGCTGTTGGTGGTGGTGTGATTGGAGATTTATGTGGATTTGTGGCAGCAAGTTACATGAGAGGCATTGATTTTATGTCGATTCCAACGACCACTTTATCTCAGATTGACTCTAGTATTGGTGGGAAAACGGCCATTAATCTTGGAAAAGTAAAAAATATTGTCGGTGCATTTCATCAGCCAAAGTTAGTTCTTGTTGACCTTGATACGTTATCTACCTTGCCAGATCGTCATGTGAAGAATGGACTTGTAGAAGCAATAAAAGCTGGATTGATCAGGGATCCTGAACTTTTTGAACTTTTCGAGCAGGATGATTATATGGAACACTTAGAAGAAATCATTTACCGATCTTTATGTATGAAGAGGGATGTGGTAAGTCAGGATGAGAAGGAAGGCGGCCTTCGTAAAATCTTAAATTTCGGCCATACAATTGGGCATGGAATCGAAGCTTATTATAATTTAGAAACCTATTACCATGGAGAATGCGTGGCAATGGGAATGTTCTATTTTCTTGGGGATGAAAATTTAAAAGAGAGACTTTTGGCGATTTGTAATCGTATGGGCATTCCGGCAAATGCTCCGATCGATGTGAATGCGGTATATGAGGTTACCACCATGGATAAAAAGGCTTCCGGTGGCTTGATCAGTACCATCTGGGTAGATGAAATTGGAAAAGCTTATATAAAAGATGTGCCTCAGGAAGAAATCCGTGCAATCTTGCAAGGAAAATCCCTTGACAACAAATAAAAAGTCTGATAAGATTATAGACCGTATGGAAAACTAACTATACGGGTGAGAGTTGCCCGGTATTGGTGGCGGTGAAGCCCTAGTCTTGTGCGGTAAGGCCCGGGAACCGTGTCAGGTCGGGAACGAAGCAGCACTAACCGGTAAACCTTAGGTGCCACGAGGAAGCTTGGGTGGAGTCACCTTTACCGGGCAGCTCTTACGAATAATCGAAAATATCATACTTTCGAACCAGAACGTTTGAAGAATAACAGCAGAGAGAAATTTTTGAAATGGGTTTCTCTCTGCTGTTTGTTTATGGTATGGAAACTTCGTTTCCATACCATAAACAACGCTCCGCGAGAATACACACTCGCGCGTAGGGTAGATGTCGCTGGCGCGACCGCGTTCGGCGTGAGAGTTTCGCTAGCGAAACTCTTTTTTTTATAGTAAAATATATAGTGAAATAGTCTGTAGAGACGAAAATCCTTAACACTACTTACAGGAGTAAGCAATGAGCGAATATTTAGAACTTTTAGAGAAACATTTGAATATAGATTTGGTATCCGTAACCATCAGCAATCCAAGAAAAGCAGGGGAAGTCATCAAGGTTAAGATCCGTCCGGTAGTTCTTCGGGATGAATTGGTATTCCAGAGTGAAAGCTTCACAAAAAAACAAGTTTTTCATAAGAATTTAAGCAAAGAAGAACTCTTAGAAGCTATGCTAGAATATAAAGAAGAATACAAGCAGATTGTCATTCTGACAAAGAAAATGACGATTCATATCTTAATCAGCAAAAAAGGCAAGATGACGATCAAAAAGAAAAACATTGGGGGAAAACAAAAAACGCTCTCTCACAATCGTAAGAAGCGATATGTGTTAGAAGAGGGGATGAAGGTTCCATTTTTGATCGATCTCGGAGTCATGACGCAGGAAGGCAAGATCGTTCGTACTCGTTATGATAAGTTCCGACAGATTAATCGTTACTTAGAATTTGTAGAAGATATTTTGCCAAATCTTCCAAAGAATAAAGAAGTGACAATCATCGATTTTGGATGTGGTAAATCTTACTTGACTTTTGCAATGTATTACTATTTAAAAGAATTGAAAAACTTTGATGTCCGCATTATCGGACTGGATTTGAAGGAAGATGTAATAGAGCATTGCAACGAGCTTCGCACAAAGTATGGCTATGACAAATTAGACTTTTATATTGGTGATATTGAGAACTATGAAGGTGTAGATGAGGTGGATATGGTTGTCACTCTTCATGCCTGTGATACAGCAACAGACTTTGCTTTGGAAAAAGCCGTTCGCTGGGGTGCGAAAGTTATTTTATCGGTTCCATGCTGTCAGCACGAACTCAATGGACAGATGCACAATGAGAATTTAAGTCCGATTATGAGTTATGGACTTTTAAAGGAAAGAATGGCTGCACTTGCAACCGATGGTCTCCGCGCAAAATTATTAGAGATGGAAGGCTATAAGACTCAGATTTTAGAATTTATTGATATGGAACATACACCGAAGAATATCCTGATTCGTGCAGTGAAGCAGGGAGAGCCTGCTATGTCGCTTAGCGAGGATTATAAAAACTGTGTAACAATGTTAGGTGTAGAGCCAACGCTTGAACGCTTGTTATGGAAAGGAGAAGAAAACCGTGGAAGATAATAAAAAAAATATTATAGCACCAATTGTATTTCTTGTTGTGTTTCTGATTTCTATGGTGATCTTTAACTATGTTCTCGTAGGAACTCATAGTAAATCTGTTGCAGAAACAAGTGAAGCAGAGCTTCCACTTTTGACGGTCTATGCAGAAGACCAGCAGCTTAGTACACTTCATGGCTATATTGGGGACATGGATAAAAGCTTATTAAGAGAAGCGATTACTCCTCTAGAAACAGAGAATGCTTTTGATGTTGTATTATCTAAGAATAAAGAAGACATTCCGTCCGTTTCTTTTAATCTGTATAAGAATGATAACAAAACGGTATTAGAATCCGGAATTGCTTCCTTTAGAAAGGAAAAGAAAAAAACAGTTACGACGATTCGTTTTAAAGAACGATTAGAGACAGGAAAGGTATATTTAGCAGAACTCATTTTAGAAAATAAAAACAGTGTCAGCATTCGCTATTATACAAGAATCAAATGTGGCACTGAACTTCATTTTTCAGAATGTATGGAGTTTATCCAGAAGTTTCATAAGCAGGCATTAGCAGGTGGAACGGAAGGGATTGCTTATGTGAGTTATTTCTTAGAACCAAAGGATTCCTATCAGAATAATGATTTATCTAAGGTAGATATTCATTCGAATGCGGATGTAGTTTGTTACGCATCCATGAAACCGAAAGTTGAGAAGAACTTTAATACAAAGGTAACGGAAATATCTGAGGATTTATCATCCGTAGAGATGAAGACTCTGCTGTCTTTTGAAAACTCTGAAGGCAAGAAGTATTATTATATGGCAACGGAAAACTTTAAGATTCGCTATTCCGTCAGTCGTATGTATTTGCTTGATTATGAAAGAACGATGGAAGAATATTTCCAGTATGATTCTATCGATGCTTCGAAAAACCGTTTCCGAATTGGTATTACAGGAAGTAACGAAAAAGATCTTCATACCGCCAATGACTGTGAGTTGGCAGCATTTGTTCAGGCGGATCAGCTGTGGTTATATGATTTCCAGGCTGGAGAGATGGTAAGTGTATTTTCTTTTATTGGTGAAGATTACCGCGACCTTCGAAACAACTATGAAGCGAATGCGATTGATATCATGAATCTTGATAAAAAAGGGAATATCACATATTTAGTTTATGGATATATGAACCGTGGTGAGCATGAAGGAGAAAATGGTATTTGTGTATACCGTTTTCATGCAAAAGATCGTGTCAATGAAGAAGTATTATTCATTCCAACCGCAATTCCGTATGAATATATGAAACAGGATATGGATGCGCTTGCATACTTAGATAAGAATGATTATTTCTATTTCTTTATGGATGGAAGCATTTATAAGGTGAATCCTGCAATCAAGGAATACGAAGTGTTAGCAAGCGGAATCAGAGCAACCGATGTGGTATCCTCTGAAAAGGGCTACTATGCGATTGCGAAGAAGAATGTAATGACTCTTTATGATATGAAAGAGGGAAGAGAACAGACGATCAAGTGGTCAGACATCAATACACTTTATCCGATTGGATTTATTGGAAGTGATTTTGTTTATGGTATTGGCTATACTTCCGATATTAAGACAAAATCAGATGGGTCGAAAGTGACACCGATGAAGAAGGTTCTTGTAGTTTCTCCAAAGCTTGAAGAGCGTACCAGTTATGAAAAGTCTGGTGTCTATGTGCTTTCTGCGACAACAGAAGGAAACATTGTAAAGCTTCAAAGAGCAAAAGAAACAGCAATGGGGTATGAGAAATTAGTAGATGATTACATCCATTTTAAAGAAGAGACTACGGATAAGATTACCTTTGAATATGGATATAGCTCTTCTATTTATAATCAGTTATATATGACTTTCCCAACCTTCGTATATGTAACAAGTGTACCAAAATTAGTTACAGCAAAAGAAAAAGTGACTGGTAATTACAAAACTATTTCCTTTGAAGAGAATGAAGGTCGAACAAGTCTCTGCTATGTATATGCTAAGGGTAAGATGATTGGAACCTATACAAGCCCAAAACAGGCGATAAAAGAAGCGAAAAAGAATGCGGGCGTTGTTGTGGATGCACAGCAGCATTACATTTGGGAGAAGGGTGTGGCAAAACCATATGCGAAAGTACCAAGTGTAAGCATTGTGAAAGTGAAGAATAAGAAGGATTCTTTCGCTGGATGTATGCAGATGTTATTAAAGCTGAATGCGGACAGTACATCTTTAGAAGAACTTACCAAAGAAAAAGGAAGTCCGATGGAAATCTTGGATAAATATTTTGATGGCTGTGGAGTGAATCTCTCTGGCTGTGCCTTAGAAGATCTCGTTTATTATATCAGCAAGGGAAGACCATTGATTACACGACTTAAGAATGGTAAATATGTAGTTCTTATGAGTTACAACAGCACGAAGATTCGTTATATTGATCCAGTGAAAGGTGAGTCGATTCAGGCTGACCGTGTGAAGATCGAGAAGGAAATCAAGGCTTCTGGCAACAAATATTATAGCTATACAGATTAAGCGAAATAATGTAAAATAAATCTATGTGAAAGGGGACAGGTATGAGATTTTTTCATGCGTCAGATATCCATTTGGGAGCAGCTCCGGACAGGAAAAAGCCATGGAGTCTGATCAGAAAACAGGAAATCTATGAGAGCTTTAGCCGTTTGATTGATGAAGCGAACAGACAGCAGATTGATTTCTTGTTTCTTAGTGGGGATGTATTTCATAAGCCCCCTGGAATCAATGATATTCGTGAGTTTGACTATATACTGCAAAAACTGGTAGCTACAAAAACCGTTTTTATTGCTGGAAACCACGATTATCTTTCAGAGAACAGCCCATTAAAGAGTTATGACTTCCTCTCCGATACCTATCTCTTAGATGGAAAAGAAGTAGAGTATATCTTTTTTGAAGAGGAAGAAACTTACGTATATGGATTTAGCTACTGGCAGCAGGAAATTACAGATTCCTGCTACGAGGGAATTGCTCCGGTAAGTTCAGATGGATACCATATTCTCTTGGCTCATGGTGGAGATGCAAAGCATGTTCCGATTGATTATGAAGAGTTAAAGTGGTCTGGATTTGATTATATTGCTTTAGGTCATATTCATAAGCCGGATATTCTGGTGGAAGACTTGATGGCTTATCCTGGCTCTTTAGAACCGTTAGACCAGACTGAGACAGGCCCACATGGATATATTGAGGGCGAAATATCAGAAGAAAAACAGAGAATAACCTTTGTTCCTTTTGCAAAAAGAAGCTATTTAGAATGCGAGATTCCAATCCATGATGAGATGGTGGAGATGCAGATTTATGATCGCATACGCAATGAGATATTGCTAAGAGGAGCGGAGAATTATTTCTATCTGACTTTAAGTGGGAACCTGCATTATGGCATTAATCTGGATTTTTCTGAATTGGAAGAGAAATATCAGATCATCGATATTGATAATCAGCTGACAGAGTTTGGGGATTATGATGAGTTATTGTCTGCAAATCGAGATAATATCGTCGGCAAAGTGATGCTTAAGCTAGAAGATGAACCGAAGGCTCTTTCTTATGCGATGAAAGCACTTCTTTCTACAGCGAAAGGAGGGCAATTATGATTATAGAGACTGCATCCCTTATGGGATTTGGTAAGATACATAGAAAAACCATCTATTTTGGAGATGGACTCCATGTTGTTTATGGAGAGAATGAAGCAGGGAAGACAACCCTGAAGACATTTTTAGTGGCAATGCTATTTGGTCTTGAGAAAAAGCGAGGGCAAGCAGCGAAGAATGATGAATTCCACAAATATTTACCGTTTATGGGTGGCATCTATGGAGGCAGCATAGAGTTTACCTATAAGAATCATATGTATCAGGTTCAAAGGAATTTTTCCGAGAATCAGGATGTGACCGTGTTTGACCGTGAGAGCGGAAGAAGAGTGTCAGAGAATACAGAGCTTTCTGGAAACTTATTTTCCATGACAAGAGAGGGCTATCTTCAAACGCTATGCGTTTCGCAGGGTGAGATTATGGCAGGGCAGGAACTTGCTTCCATGTTGCGAAATTATTTGGCGAACATGAGTCATTCTAAAACGCAGGATGTAGATGTGGAAAAAGCAATCAGTTATCTTCGGAAAGAAATTCGAAGAGAAAAGAAGAATCCTGCCTATGAACAAAAAGAAGAACTTCGTCAGATTTTAGATACAAAGAAGGACGAAGAACAACAAATCGCTCAATTAGAGCTTGAACGGGATATGCTTGAGGAACAATATCCGGAAGAAGAACCTAAGACGATCCTTTGGAGAATCATCGACTGGATTCGTGGCCTTTTCGGATTTGTCCGCCAGGAAGACCTTCAAAAGAAGGAAATTGATTATCAGATTGAAATGATTGATTTAAAGCTTAGCCAGCTTTATGAGAGTCAGAAAAAACTGATTGGACAGCGAAAAACCTTTGATAGGCTGAAAAAGCAGATCAAAGAGACCGAAAGCAATATTCTTGCAATGCAAAGAGCGATGGAGATAATCAAAGAAGCATCAGAAGAGATTCATGATGCCTTTGGAAAAGAATTCGAGGAACGAGTTTCCACCATTATGGAAGAAATAACAGATGGTACTTATACAAAGGTCCATATTGATGACGCGATGGGAATCGTGGCGATGAAAGATGGAACTTTGCTTGATATAAATTATTTAAGTACAGGCACTGTAGAACAAATCTATCTGGCAGTACGAATTGCAGCTGCAGAGTTGATGTTTCCAGATGAGATATTTCCAGTCATTTTAGATGATATTTTTGGCAATTTTGATCATCAGAGATTACAACGCGTACTGAACTTTCTTCAGAAAACAAACAGACAGGTGATCCTTTTTACATGTAGAAAGGATGTGCTATCTATTCTGGAAGAAAGCGGATGCAGATATGAGAAAACAGTATTAAATAAAGAGGAGACGTAATGGCAGAGAAAAGGAAGACAACAAAGAAAAGATCTGGAAACAGAAGAATTGTTGCGACAATTGTAAAACTGCTGGCATTTGTGATTGTAGTAGGTGGCCTTTGCATAGGCGGCAAAGTTGGAATGACATTGATCAGTATGAAGAAGGAAGCGGTTGAGTTAGTATCGACTGCAACAAGAGATACTTTCCGTGCTAGTCAGACTACCGAGGTTTATGATACGAACGGTGAACTGATTACCAAATTAAAAGGCGAAAAGGATGTCTATTATCTCGATTATGAAGCAATTCCGCAGACTGTAAAGGATGCCGTTGTAGCAGTAGAAGACGTACGATTCTATCATCACAAAGGGATTGACTTAAAAGGGATCATGAGAGCGATGGTTTCACTCGTTCGTAATAAAGGGGAAATCCATGAAGGTGCAAGTACGATTACGCAGCAGTTAGCACGAGGTATTTTCCTGAACAACGAAGTTACATGGACCCGTAAAGTAAAAGAAATGTTTGTTGCGATTGAACTTGAAAAAGTATATTCCAAGGAAGATATTCTTGAATTCTATCTCAACAATATTTATTACAGCAATGGTTATTATGGTATTCAGGCAGCAGCACAGGGATATTTCAGAAAAGATGCGAATCAGCTGAATTTATCTGAAATGGCATATTTGTCTGCAATTCCTAATGGCCCAACCTTGTATAATCCTTATAATCATCCGGAAAATACATTAAAGCGTCGTGATAAAATCTTAAAGGATATGCTGAAAATTAACAGCATTACACAAAAAGAGTATGATGAAGCGATTGATACAAAAATTAAAGTAAAGAAGAAAAAGGTTACAGAGCCGAATGACTATGTAGAAACATATACCATCCGATGTGCAACAAGAGCGCTTATGAGAAACAGTGGATTTGAATTTAAAACCGTGTTTGACAATGACCGTGAGCGAGAAGTATATCAGGATGATTATGATAAGGCATATGCAACTGCAAAACGTACTTTATATACAGCAGGATATCGTATTTATACTAGTATAGATTTAGATAAACAGGAAGAGTTACAGGCAGCAGTAAATGACCGTATGACAGGATTTACGAAAAAGAAAGATGGCGTATATGTTGCACAGGCGGCAGCAACCTGTATCGATAACAGAACCGGAAAAGTAGTGGCAATTGTTGGTGGACGTGCACAGGATGATGTGGAAGGTTATACATTAAACCGTGCATATCAGAGTGCAAGACAGCCTGGTTCTAGTTTGAAACCACTCCTCGTTTATGCACCAATGTTAGAACGTGGATATGGTCCTGGCTCAACCGTTGACGATACGAAGATGAGTAAGGATGACAAACATCATGTAAGCAATGCAGGAAGCTATTCTGGACATATTACTCTTAGAAGTGCAGTTATGAAGTCTTCTAACGTAGCTACTATGAGACTTTACGAAGAACTCACTCCGAAGACAGCAATCAAATATCTTGAAAAGATGGGCTTTATGCATATTTGCGAAAGAGACTATAAATACTATACAACCTGTCTTGGCGGTATGACATATGGTGCAACAACAGAAGAAATGGCAGCTGGTTATGCAACATTAGCAAATGGCGGGCAGTATCGTGAACCAACCTGTATCAAGGAAATTTTAAGTGCACAGGGTGAGCTGGTAGTAAAAGGAGAAGGTACAACTAAGAAGATCTACTCCAAGGATGCAGCTTCTAAGATGACCGATGTATTACAGAGTGTTGTCTCTGGTGGTACCGGACGAGGTGCAAAGATCAACAACATTGATACTGCAGGTAAAACAGGTACAACATCTGATTATCGAGATGGATGGTTCTGTGGTTATACACCATACTACACAACTGCTGTATGGGTAGGACGAGATGATCATAAAGTAATTGACGGTTTACATGGTAATACCTATCCATTATATATCTGGAGACAGTTTATGGGTGATATCCATGAATCCATCACTGCAGATTTATCTTTCGGAACAACCGGATCTGGTGCAGGAGAAAAAGCAGTTGCACCAGTGAAGAAGACAGAAGCGAAAAAGACAGAAATGAAAAAGACAGAGTCTGTAGCAACGGAAGCTCCGGCAACTGAAGCAACAACACAGGCAGCAACGGAAGCACCATCTACCGAAGCACCTTCGGACAATAATGATGATGGTGGAGAAGCAACCGAATAAACAAAGAAAAGGTCTGTACGAAGCTCGTACAGACCTTTTTCTTTCTTCTTTTTCATACTTAACAAATCATTCGAATGAATTACAGATATAAATAACAGACTAGCTGAATAATTTTTCGAATCTAGCCATTGCTTCTACTGTGTTTTCATAAGTACCGAAAGCAGTGAGACGGAAGTAGTTTTTACCGTTTTCTCCAAAACCAGCACCTGGTGTTCCAACTACCTGAATATTTTCTAATAAGTAATCAAAACATTCCCATGCTTCCATACCATTTGGACATTCAAACCAGATATATGGAGAGTTGATACCACCGTAGAAGTTGATACCAAGTTTTGTCATAGTATCTGCAATGTATTTTGCGTTCTTTTTGTAGTATTCAATGTTTTCAGAACATGCTGCAATACCTTCTTCTGTAAATACAACTTTTGCACCGTGCTGCACGATGTAGGAAGTACCATTGAATTTTGTGCTCTGACGACGATTCCACATTGCATTTAAAGACATTTCTGTTCCGTTAGAAGCAGTGAAAACTAATTCCTTAGGTACAACTGTGTAACCACATCTTGTTCCTGTAAAACCAGCTGTTTTAGAGAGAGAACAGAATTCGATTGCGCATTTCTTTGCACCTTCAATTGCATAGATACTTCTTGGAAGTTCTGGATCAGAGATGAAAGCTTCATAAGCAGAGTCGAAAAGGATTACAGCATCATTTTTGAGGGCGTAATCAACCCAGATTTCTAACTGTTCTTTGTTGTAAGCTGCTCCTGTTGGGTTGTTTGGAGAACAAAGATAGATAATATCAGCGTGCTGCTCGAAGTTAGGCATTGGAAGGAAACCATTTTCTGCATTTCCATCAATGTATACGATGTTGTAATTTCCACACATGATATTTGTGTCAACATATACAGGATAAACTGGGTCAGGGATTAAGATTGTGTTGTCATGGCCAAAAATATCTGTGATATTACCTGTATCAGATTTTGCACCATCAGAAATGAAGATCGCATCTGGATCAACATCTACACCATTTCTTTTATAATAATCTGCGATAGAAGCACGAGTATCTGCATATCCCTGTTCTGGGCCATATCCCTTAAAAGTTTCAGCATGAGCTAACATATCTACACCTTCGTGTAATGCATCAATTACTTTGCTTGCGAGAGGTTTTGTTACGTCACCGATACCAAGACGAATAACCGGTTTGTCTGGGTTTGCTTCCTGATAAGCAGCAGTTTTTCTTGCAACTTCAGAGAAAAGATAGCTCTGTTTAATGTTTAAATAATTTTCGTTTAACTGTGGCATAGTAAAAATTTCCTTTCTTTACAATTTCATAAGTATAAAAAAAGACGGTCTGAGGGTGCATTCATCCTATGCACCTTCAAAACCGCCTTTGGTTTCGCATATTATTTCGTTTATCTGTGAAAGATTATTTGCAGTTACGAATGCCTGCTTTGTATTCTTCGATACGTTCTCTGATACGTTCTGTTGGATCGAGAAGTTCGCTGATAGAAGCATTGTGGTTCATGTTATCAATGATTAAAGCGATATACTTAGAGATATCAGCACTTACATACCATTCTCTTGTGAATAATTCTGGGTTCTGGTATGTAGCATTTGTTGTGATAACACGGTGGATAAGACCCTGTTCAAATGCTTCGTCAAAACGATCAAGACCATTTGTGAAAAGACCAAATGTAGAGAGACAGAATACTCTTCTTGCTTTACGATCTTTTAACTGTTTTGCAACGTCAATCATAGAGTCACCAGAGGAAATCATATCATCAAGGATGATTACGTCTTTTCCTTCTACGGAGTCACCTAAGAATTCGTGTGCAACGATAGGGTTACGACCATCAATGATTGTAGAGTAGTCACGACGTTTGTAGAACATACCCATATCAACACCTAAAACACTGGAGAAGTAGATTGCACGGTTTGTAGCACCTTCGTCCGGGCTGATTGTCATCATATGATCTTTGTCGATCTGTAAGTCATCACAGCAGGAAAGTAAAGCTTTAACAAACTGGTATGTTGGCTGAACAGTTTCAAATCCGCTTGCTGGAATCGCATTCATTACACGAGGATCGTGAGCGTCAAATGTGATTAAGTTGTCAACTCCCATACCGAATAATTCCTGAAGCATGGAAGCACAGTCTAAGGATTCTCTTGCACTTCTCTTGTGCTGACGACCTTCATATAAGAATGGCATGATAACATTCACTTTGTTTGCTTTTCCACAAGTAGCGGAAATCATTCTCTTTAAGTCGCTGTAGTGATCGTCTGGGGACATACGGTTAGGCTGTCCACATAATTTATATGTAATACTATGATTTAATACGTCTACTAAAAGATATACATCATTACCACGAACGGAATCATGGAAGATACCCTTTGCTTCACCAGAACCAAATCTTGGGCATGCAGCAGAAAGTAAGTAGCTGTCTTTTAAATAACCGTCAAATTCACTTGTGTCATTGTTGTGAGCAGCTGTTCTTCTTGTACGCCAGTCAACGATATACTGGTCAACCTTTTTACCAAGTTCGTTACAGCTCTGTAATGCGCAGATACCTAATTTTCCAACTGGAATAGATGTATACTTGCTATCGTTTAAATTCATGATTATTCTCCTTTAAATATCAATAATATAAAAATTATAAATAACTAACCGAAATACAGTCACTCCCTTTATACCATTGTTTTACAATAATAGTCAACCCTTTCTTCTTATTTTAAGGGTTTTCAGGAGTATTTAGTCATTTGAATGATTTCTTCATACGAATGTCTTCGCCGTAGATATTACAGATCAGATAATTCTCAGCGATACGAGAGATTACTCGCTCTGTGTAGTTGTCCTTTAACTGTGATAAAGACAGGTTTGTTGAAATGATCACGGACTTTTTGCGAAGAAGTCGTTCGTTCAGACATAAAAACAATTCTGATGCCACGAAGGAATTTGTCATCTCAGTTCCAAGGTCATCAATAATGAGTAAATCGCAATTTAATATGTAATCCATAGAATAGGAAGATTCACCGTCTGATGATCGGTGGAATCGATGATTTTCAAATACTTCCACTAACTCAAAAGCGGTAAGGTAAATGACTGTGCAGGACTCGTCAAGAAGTTCTTTGGCAATACAATTCGTGAGAAAAGATTTGCCGACACCTACACTTCCCTGAAACAGGATATTCTGTCCAGGGTTACTTTTAAAAGTGGAAATAAAGTCCATACAGCGTTCTACGATGGAAACGATGTTTCGGCGTGGACTTGGACGATTCGGATACAATTGCTCTTCGGAGTAGTATTCGTAAGAAAACGTCTGAAAATTCTCTTCTATTAATTTTTCATATATGTTGGACTGTTTATAAAGCTGATTTACAATAGCCTGCTTAAGACAGGAACACTTTTTATTCCCGATGTAACCAGTATCTTTGCAGGCACGACAGGTATAAATTGGATCAAGATAATCCGGTGCATACCCATTCTGAACTAAATATTCCACTTTTGCCATGGATAATTCCAGATTTTTGTCACGAAGCTCTTTTAAAGCGGACTCATCGCTATCAAAAAGCATCTTTCTTCCAATCGCGATAGAATGGGAGGAGATTTCTTCGTCGAGCTGCTTGATTGCAGGGATTTTGGCATAGACTTCACTTAGTCGTCTTCTGTGTAAATCCTGATTTTGTTGTCTTCGCTGATCATATGCACGCATCAGCTCATCATACTGCCAGGTTGGTAAAGCCATGAAATTCCTCCTTACTGGTTGATTTGTTCAATGTAGCGTTGTTCTAATTCATCAAAATTATAAGAACGCTCATTGAAATTGTGAATTTGTTTCGCCACTTTCGGGGATACTCGCATAGAAGCATTCTCCGACGCCGTGTTTTTGGATGCGGCAAATCGCTGGTCAGCAGCTGCCACGTCTGTCAGCGTACGGATGTTATTTTTCTTCCAGGATTCTAAAATACTTGCAGCATATGGAAAGCTTGCATCCCCTGTTTGAAGTGTAGTTCTTCTGCAGGCTTCTAAGATAAGATTCATGGACATGGCATCCTTATAGAGCCAGCGTTCCATATATTCAATCTGTGCCGGTGTCGGTTTGCCGCTGAGTCCCATCGCTTTTAATATCTGATAATATTCCTTCTGGTAGGAAGCAGCGGCACTTTTTGCCTGTGCAGGAGTAGTGATGTTTTGTTCATGCCAGCTAATAGCAACTTTTTCGATGTAGCGCCAGCTAGTCTTATGATTGCTTACACAATATTCAATCAGATATTCAATTAAATCTACAGGAAGCTTTAAGGTGTCATATATATAGGAAAGAGAATTCAACTCTGCAGCTGTCATTGGATGGTTAAAATACATCTCTGCAATATATTTTAAATCCATAAACTGTTTGTCTTCATCCTTCTTCTTTAGCTGAGCAGAAGAGAGTAATTTCTTTTCCGGCGTATCCGGTTTTGATAAATTCTGTGATACGCTTGCAGCTGTTTCCTTGGTATCTTCCTCCTTAAGGAGACCTTCTTCCTGCCAGTATTTTAAGGCACGATTAACAGCGCCTTCTGTCATATCTAACTTTTTCGCAAGGGTCTCGGTAGAAAATGATTCGTCTCCCTGGATCAGTCTCATAAGCATGATCATAACTTTGAGCTGTTCACCACTTGCTTTTGCAAAATACTGATCAATAAAAGCATTGTCAATACAGGTGATATGAAGTTGGTATGGCTTGCTTAATGTAAACTGATTCATCATAATTCTCCTTGTCCTTGTTTTACCTATTAAATATAACATAAAGAAAAAATAAAGCAAATTTGTGGAGATGTGAGTTAGAATGTGAAATTTTTATGTGGAAAATGTGAATAATGTGGACAGAATAGAAGAAAAAGGCATGAAACCCTATAAATAAGCCAATGGTCGATTGTGAAGAAATGTGGATAAATAAAAAAATAATCCACAGTGGTTATACACAAAACTCTGTGCATAACACTGTGGATAATGTGGATAAGTATTACTTAACTAAGTTTTCGCCAATGTTTACAACGTTTCCGGCACCCATAGTTATCAACAGGTCATTGTTCTTACATTTTTCTAAAACAAATTTTTCGATGTCTGCGAAATCGGAAATGTAATACACATCTTTACCAAG
This sequence comes from Lachnospiraceae bacterium, assembly GCA_024403555.1. GTDB lineage: Bacteria > Bacillota > Clostridia > Lachnospirales > Lachnospiraceae > Fimousia. Next base: position 111,469 of record JAKSRP010000001.1, read on the forward strand.
TTTTTCTAATCTTGTTACGATATCCTTAGAAGAAACGATGCCTTCATCCTTTTCTCTGGCAGCATAAATGTCAGTCAAAATGATGTGATCACTTAATGCAAGACTTGTTGCAAAATCATCTAAGAAAGCAATCGTACGGCTGTAAGTGTGTGGCTGGAAGATCGTCCAGATTTCGTTGTGAGGATACTTCACTGCAGCAGTAAGTGTTGCCTTGATTTCTGTTGGATGATGTGCGTAATCATCAATTACGGTAATTCCCTGTACCTCGCCTTTGTAATCAAAACGACGTTTTGTACCTGTGAAATTAAGAAGACCTGTCTTGATTGCTTCCATATCAATGCCGATGTGCATTGCAGCTGCAATAACAGATAAGGAATTCATAATGTTATGACGACCATTCACGCTTAAGGAAATGTGTCCTTTGGTGTCACCGTCAACTACTAAATCATAATAGCCATTGCCGCGTTCATCAAAACCGATGTTCGCAGCTGTATAGTTTACGCCTTCTTTTTCAAGACCAAAGGTTACAATCTTTGCAGTAACACCTTCGCTTACATAGTCAACGCAGTCCATATCGCCATTGATGATCAAAAGACCATCTTCTGGAAGGATGCGGGCAAATGTCTGGAAGCTTTTCTGGATATCAGCCAAGTCTTTGAAGAAATCCATATGATCTTCTTCTACATTTAAAATAATGCTGATCATAGGATGGAAAGAGTGGTAGCTGTTTGTATATTCACAGGCTTCGGTAACTAAGATGTCAGATTTTCCAACACGGATGTTTCCGCCGATGGCATCTAAGATACCGCCGACACTGATGGTTGGATCTGCTTCAGCAGCTAAGAGAATGTGAGTCAGCATGGAAGTCGTAGTGGTTTTTCCATGAGTACCTGCGATTGCTACAGGATTCTTATAGTTATCCATCATCTGGCCTAAAAGCTCTGCTCTTGTAAGCTTTGGAATGTTATGAGCAAGCACAGCCTGGAATTCTTCGTTATCTTCTCTGATTGCAGCGGTATAAACAACTAAATCGATGTCATCTGTGATGTTTTCTGCTTTCTGTCCGATGGCGATTTTTGCACCAAGGGAAACTAATTTATTCGTAATTTCAGATTCGTTCATGTCGGATCCGGAAATAGTAAAATGCTCTTCTAAAAGGATTTCAGCAAGGCCGCTCATACTGATGCCGCCGATCCCGATAAAATGAACATGTATTGGCTTTTTAAAATCAATCTGATACATGATATTTGATTATTCCCTTCCTAATATTAAAGTAAATAAAACTTTGTGAAGTCTACTTCTATTTTAGTATAGGACAAAAAGTTTAAACTTTCAAGACAGATAGATTGCGAAAAAATAAATATTCGGTTATAATAGAACCATACGTGAAATATGGATAATATGACGGATAGATGGGGTATATTTTTTAGGAATGTACAAAATATTCCCGAAATATTCGAGTAGAATCGGTTATAAATTGGCGATATACACAAAAAATATTGTCACATTTTTAACGTATTCTACGTTTATTATTCACAATTTCATCCATTAATGTTATAATTAACTATCAATGTTATAATTAACTATCATGCACAAAGGGGTGAATACGATGGTAAAAAAAGAGATGATCGCTATGCTTTTAGCAGGCGGACAGGGAAGCAGACTTGGTGTTTTAACTTCTAAAACTGCTAAACCAGCTGTTTCTTTCGGTGGTAAGTATAGAATTATTGACTTCCCACTTAGTAACTGTATTAATTCTGGTATCGATACTGTTGGTGTTATGACTCAGTATATGCCACTTAAACTTAACCAGCACGTAGGAATTGGTATTCCTTGGGACTTAGACCGTAACGTAGGTGGTGTAACTGTTCTTTCTCCATACGAATCCAGCGGAAAGAGCGGATACTTCGCAGGTACAGCTGATGCGATCTATCAGAACTTAGAATACATGGATTACTATAATCCTGATTATGTATTAATCTTATCTGGTGACCACATCTACAAGATGGACTACGAATTAATGCTTGAAAACCATAAACAGAAAGGTGCAGCTATCTCTATCGCAGCTATGGAAGTACCTATGGAAGAAGCTAGCCGTTTCGGTATCGTAGTAACAGATGACAATGACACAATTGTAGAATTCCAGGAAAAACCTAAAGTACCAAAGAGCAACAAGGCTTCCATGGGTATCTACATTTTCGATTACAAAGTTCTTAAGAACGCTTTACTTGCATGCGAACATATTCCAAACTTAGACTTTGGTATGCATGTAATCCCATATTGCTTCGAAAACGGTAATAAGATTATCTCTTACGAATTCCAGGGATACTGGAAAGACGTAGGAACATTAAGCTCTTACTGGGAAGCTAACATGGACTTAATCAGCCTTATTCCAGAATTCAACTTATACGAAGAATACTGGAGAGTATATACAAAGAGCGAATCCATTCCTCCAATGTTCGTTGGAGAAAATGGCGCAATCAAAGGTTCCATCGTTGGTGATGAATCTGAAATTTATGGTACAGTAGAAAATTCCGTAATCGGTTCTGACGTAATCATCGGTGAAGGCTCTGTAGTTAAAGATTCTATCATCATGAACCACACAAGAATTGGTGAAAACGTAATCATTGATAAAGCAGTTATCGCTGAAAACTGTGAAATCGAAGATAAAGTAGTACTTGGTTCTGCTGACTTTGAAGATGCTGAAAACACCTTTGCTCCTCATATCTACAACCATGGTTTAGTAGCTGTTGGACAGAACTCCTACATTCCATATAAAGTAAAAGTAGGTAAGAACGTAGCAATCTTCGGTAAGACAACTCCAGAAGATTATCCAAACAGAGAACTTCCAACTGGAGAAGCTTTAATTAAGTAAGGTAGGTGAAAAAGCATGAAAACAATCGGTATTATTTTAGCAGGTGGTAACAGCAAAAAGCTGGGCGCACTTTCTGATAGAAGAGCTACAGCAGCTATGCCAGTAGCAGGTAGCTATAGAGCAATCGACTTCGCTTTATCTTCCATGAGCAACTCTGGAATGCAGAAAGTTGGCGTTATTACTCAGTACAACTCCAAATCTTTACATGAACATTTAAGTTCTTCTAAATGGTGGGATTTCGGACGTAAACAGGGTGGTTTATATACATTCACACCAACATTAACAAACAAGAATGATTTCTGGTATCGTGGAACAGCAGATGCTATTTACCAGAACATTGATTTCTTAAAGAAGAGCCATGAACCATACGTAGCAATCGCTGCAGGTGATGGTATCTACAAATTAAACTACAACGACGTATTAAAATATCACATTGAAAAAGGTGCTGATATCACAATCGTTGCAAAAGATATGGCTGGCGTAGATGAAGACATCACACGTTTCGGTATCATCGAAAAAGATGAAACAGGCGCAGTTGTTGGATTCGAAGAAAAACCAGAAAATCCAAAAACAACTTTAGTTTCTACTGGTATCTATATCATGAGAAGAAGACATCTCATCTCTGAATTAGAAAGATGCGCAGAAGAAGGTAAATATGATTTAGTTAAAGACATTATGCTTCCAGCTATGGCTGAAAAACGTGCTTACGTATTCGAATTAAGCGGATACTGGAAGAACATCTCCACAGTAGATGCATATGCTCAGGTTAACAAAGACTTCTTAAAGAAAGAAGTTAGAGATTACTTCTTCAAACAGCATCCTGGTATCTATACTCAGGTAGCAGATCTTCCACCAGCAAAATACAACGAAGGTTCTTCCGTTAAGAATTCTATCGTTGCTACAGGTTGTGTAATCAATGGTTCTGTAGAAGGTTCCGTACTTTTCAAAGATGTATACGTAGGAAATAACGTAACAATCAAGAACTCCATCATCTTAAACGACGTTTATATTGGTGATAACACAGTTCTTGAAAACTGCATCGTTGAAAGCCGTGACACATTACGTCCAGGCACAAACTATGTTGGAGAAGATGGATATAAAATCGTTGTAGAAAAAAACGAAAGATATATTCTTTAATTTCTGAATAAATAATCAATATCAAAGGTTCCTTGTATTGTACAAGGAACCTTTTTTATGCTATCCTTTAATTTGCGAAAAGGAGTGATATAGATGAAAATTGTTGTTGGGTTAGGAAACCCAGAGAAAAAGTATGATGGTACAAGACATAATATAGGATTTGTTGCCATCGATTATCTCGCATCCAAATATAACATTAGTGTAGATACAAAAAAACACCGTGCGTTAATTGGCAAAGGCGTAATTGACGGTCAGAAAGTAATTCTTGTAAAACCACAGACCTATATGAATTTGAGTGGAGAAAGCTTGCGTTCCATTATGGATTTCTATAAGCTTTATCCGGAAGATTTTATCATTATTTATGATGATATCAATTTAGATGTAGGAAGAATTCGAATCCGCAAAAAAGGAAGTGCCGGTGGACATAATGGAATTAAGAGCATCATTTCTCATTTGGGAAGTCAGGAATTTCCACGTCTTCGCATTGGCGTTGGCGAAAAACCAAAGGGAATGGATCTTGCTAATTATGTACTTGGTAAGTTTTCTAAAGGTGAGAATGAAATCTACGACAAGATGATGCCAAATGTTGCCGGAGCCATCGAATGTATGGTTTGGGATGACGTAGATAAAGCGATGAATGATTATAATAAAGCATTTGTCGAATAATAAGAAAACAAAAACACAGTAAAAGGAAGAAACAGATGAAAACAATTATGTATCCGCTGAAAGGGTATCAGGAATATTTGAATATAGAAGAAGCACTGAATAAAGGAAGAACGCCCCTTGCGATCAGTGGATGCATAGACTCTCAAAAATGTCATTTTATCCACAGCCTGGGAAAAGATTATAAGTGCAGAGTGATCATAACTTATCAGGAGATGAAAGCGAAGGAAATTGTCGAAGAGTATCGTTTTTATGATAAGCAGGTGTATTATTTTCCGGCACGTGATCTTCTTTTCTATAGTGCGGATGTTCACGGGAATACGATTGAACAGGAACGCTTGAAAGTACTTCGTGAGCTGATGGAGAACAAGGAAACTACCGTTGTAGTGACCATCGATGGAATGCTTGATCTACTCATTCCTATGTATCAGTTTCGAAGTAATCGTCTCTATTTTCAGACAGGAGATGAGATTGACCTGGATCACGTAGCTGAAAAACTAGTTGATCTTGGCTATGAAAAAACAGCATTTGTAGAAGGCCCGGGCGAATTCTCAATTAGAGGCGGTATTTTAGATTTGTTTCCGGTGACGGAAGAGGTGCCGTATCGAATTGAATTATGGGATGTAGAAATTGATAATATTCGTATGTTTGATGTGGAATCACAGCGATCCATTGAAACAGTAGAAGATCTATATGTTTATCCTGCGACGGAAGTCATTATGTCCAAGGGCAGAATGGACGCAGGCTTAAAGAAGATTTCCAAAGAACATAAGGCATATGCACAGGCCCTGAAAAAAGAAGGGAAGGCAGAATGCTTTGCACGCATCAACCGAGAAATAAACAGAGTGAAAGAAGAACTGAATGAACTCGGCGGAGCCATTGGAATTGAGGCATTTCTGAACTATTTTTATGAAGAAACGGTATCACTGATGGATTATTTTCCAAAAGGGGATACCTTATATATCATTGATGAGCCAAATCGAGTAAAAGACCGGGCAGAAAGCTTTACCTTCGAGGTGGAAGAAAGTATGCGCTCTCGATTAGAAGGCGGATATATCTTACCAGGCCAGGCAAAAAGAATCGATTCTTTTGCGCACATCATAGGAGAGGTGTGCAAAAAACCAGTTCTGTTTATGAGCATGCTTATGCAGAACTACAAATTTGCACGTATGGAAGAATCCTTCTATCTGAATGTCAAGTCGATTCAGCCTTATAATAACAGCTTTGAACAGCTCATCAAAGATTTAAAAGTATATAAAAAACAAAAATATAAAATCCTGGTGGTGTCTCCTTCGAATTCTCGTGCAAAGCGATTTGCAGATGAAATCAGAGATGCAGGATTAGAGACTTTTTATTCAGATAAACCAGAACATGTTCTTCTCGATGGAGAAATCATGGTTACTGGTGGGAAATTAAAAAATGGATTTGAATATCCGGAGATTCGTTTTGTTGTGATCGCGGAAAGTGATATTTTCCAGCTGAAAAAGAATCGTAAAAAACGAAAGAAAAGTGAGAAAAAAGGGAAAACCATACATAGCTTTGGCGACCTGTCTGTCGGTGATTTTGTGGTTCACGAAAATCATGGAATCGGAATCTACAAAGGCATTGAAAAGATTGAACAGGATGGTGTCACCAAGGATTATGTAGACATTGAATACAAGGGCGGCGATCATCTGTATGTTTTGGCAACCAGATTAGATGCCATCCAAAAATATGCAAGTGCAGGCTCGAAAAATCCAAAAATCAGCAGTCTCGGTGGCAAGGAATGGTCGAATGCTAAGAAAAAGGTTAAAACAAAAGTTGATGTCATTGCCAAGGATTTAGTAGAATTGTATGCCATTCGCCAGCAAGAGGAAGGATTTGCCTGCGAGGAAGATACCGTATGGCAGACGGAATTTGAAGAACTATTTCCGTATGAAGAAACGCTAGATCAGCTGACGGCTATTGAAGAGACGAAACGTGATATGGAAAGCAAGAAAATCATGGATCGACTTATTTGCGGGGATGTTGGATTTGGCAAAACAGAAGTTGCAATCAGAGCAGCCTTTAAAGCGGTGATGAATAATAAACAGGTCGTTTATCTTGTGCCAACGACCATTTTAGCGCAGCAGCATTATAATAGTTTCCGGGAACGAATGAAGGATTATCCGATTCAGGTTGAGATGATGTCACGTTTTCGAACTGCAGCGCAAAATAGAAAAACGTTAGAAGGACTGAAAAAGGGCAGTGTCGATATCGTAATTGGAACGCACCGCGTACTGTCAAAGGATGTCGAATTCAAAAATTTAGGTCTTCTTATTATAGATGAAGAGCAAAGATTTGGTGTAACGCACAAAGAAAAAATCAAAAAGATGCGAAAAAATATCGATGTGCTTTCCTTATCAGCAACGCCGATTCCACGTACGCTTCATATGAGTCTGATTGGCATTCGCGATATGAGCATTTTAGAAGAACCACCGGTAGACCGCCAGGCGATTCAGACCTATGTTCTTGAATACAATGAAGAAATGGTCAGAGAAGCGATTCTTCGAGAATTAAACAGAGGTGGACAGGTTTATTATGTATACAATCGCGTCAATAATATAGAAGAAGTTGCAAGCAGAATCAGACGACTCGTGCCGGAAGCGGTGGTGGAATATGCCCACGGACAGATGAGTGAGCGAACCTTAGAGAATAAGATGTTTCAGTTTATGAATGGAGAAATCGATGTATTAGTTTCTACCACAATTATTGAAACAGGACTTGATATCTCTAACGTTAATACGATGATCATTCACGATGCCAATCGATTTGGTCTTTCCCAGCTTTATCAGTTACGCGGACGTGTTGGCCGTTCGAATCGTACGGCTTATGCTTTTTTGATGTATAAGCGCGATACAATGCTTCGGGAAACGGCGGAAAAAAGACTGCAGGCAATCAGAGAATTTACGGATCTCGGATCCGGATACAAAATTGCAATGCGCGATTTGGAAATTCGTGGCGCAGGGAACTTACTCGGCAAAGCACAGTCCGGTCATATGGAGCTGGTAGGATATGATCTTTACTGTAAGATGTTAAATGAAGCAGTATTACGCTTAAAGGGAGAACTTGGTCCGGAAGAAGAATTTGAAACAGCGGTGGATCTAACCATGAATGCCTTCATTCCAGCGAATTATGTGCGCAATGAATTTCAGAAATTAGATCTCTACAAGCGCATTTCTCAAATTGAGACACAGGATGATTTAGAGGAAATGGCGGATGAGCTGATGGACCGTTTCGGGGAGATGCCGAATGCGGTGGTCAATTTGTTAAATGTGGCCCTCATGCGCGCAAAAGCACATAAAGCATTTATTGTATCGATTAAGCAGATGGATTCAAACTATATAATCAAGATGTATAAAAAAGTCAATGTAGACAATACAAAGGCATTACAGCTTCTCGATAAATATAAAAGAATTATGAAGGTAGATGTGAAGAAAGAAACTATTTTCCGTATCAATCTGGAAAAAATGAAGAAAAAGGAGCAGCTTCCATTTATTACACAGATGATCGAGGATATAAATGATTTGATAGTACGATAGTTTTGTAGTATATTATTACTTGTAATAGAATATTGGAGGTCGAACTATGAACAAGAAACTAGCAGCAATTATTGCAGCATTTCTTTTACTTGTCGCAGCCTGTTGTGCGGGTGTGTTTGTGATGCTTGATCAAACATTGCTTAAATATGATGGAGCCAAAGTATCGATTACAGAAGCAGAAGTATATGCACGTATTCAGGAATATACTTTAGAGAGCGAATATGGTTCCTACTTTGGAGAAAAGATGTGGCAGACGAATGTAGAAGACGGCGTGTCTTTAGAAGATGCTACAAAGAAAGAAGCAATTGAGACAATTGTGGCAATCAAAGTATTAGTATCCCATGCAGAAGAGCTTGGTATTTACTTAGATGAAACCGAAAAGAGTGCGATTGATAGTAATGCAGAAAGCTTTGCAGACAGTGATGTAGGTAAGAAGATTATGGAAATCTCTGGTGCAGACATTGGAACAATCAAAGCAATCTATGAAGATAATGCTCTTGCAGACAAGGTTAAGAATGAATTATATAAGAAAGCGGATACAAAGATTTCTGATAAAGAAGCAACTGTAAAATCCGTTTATAAATTAGTTTTTTCCACAAAGAAGATTGATGCGAATGGCGAAGAAGTGGAACTTTCTGATCAGGAAAAAGAAAAGCAGAAAGCAAAAGCTACAAAAGCTTACAAACAGGCAAAAGCTGGCGCAGATTTCACATTCCTTGCAAAACAGTATGATGTATTAGATACATTAGAAGAAAATTATGGCACAGGAAGAGCTGTTTGTGGAAAAGAGTTTGAAGAAGCAGTAGACAAATTAAAACCAGGCGGAATTACAAAAGTACTTGAGACGCCACAGGGATATGTTGTTGCGATGCTTCGTACTGCAAATAATGAACAGTACACAGACAGTATGAAAGAAACAATCTGGAAAGAAAGACAGCAGGCTGTTTATGAAGAACAGTATGCACAGTGGACAGCAGATAAGTCCTTTGATTACGATAAGAATGTTTCTGATCGTCTCTGGAAGAAAGTAGTATTTAATTACGGAGAATTGACAAAAAAAGATAAATAAGAATACAAAAATATAAAACCCCGAAATTCCAAGTTTCGGGGTTTTCTTTTATGTTAATAAGAAACGTCGTTTCGACATCCTGTTTATTTTCGTAGATACATATAAATGCACATGTAAATACAAATGATAAGAAAAAGGTATAATGTCGGCGTACCAATTTTTCCTTTTGTTCCTGTTTCACTGCTTTCCTTTTTGGAAGAGAAGAAAATATTTTTAAATTCTCCTGTTCGTTTGTTGAGCTTTGCAATTAAGAGTAAAACAAGGAAAGCAAGCAACAATCCGATTACAGCAAAAGGACCTAAGCCAATAACGATTTCTTTTACGCTTTCCGGACTTAATGTCTGAGCCTGTTCACTAAGCTGCTCGGCAGCATCTTTTGCAAGGTTTCCGTGATTTAACGAAAAGGCCATAACGACCGAAGTAGTATTAAAGGTAAAATGTACAAGCATGGAAGCAAGCAGACTTCCGGTTGCTTCTACCATAAGCGCCATGCAGATTCCTAAGAAAAATGCATAAAAAAACTGATTAAAATTCATATGCATCAGACCAAAGCAAAGGGCTGAAAGCAGAATTGCTTTGATTTTTGGATCGCTTTTGATTCCTTGATAATACACTCCGCGGAAAACAAATTCCTCCATAAAGGCAGGAGCAAGTGCCATCGAAAGAACGCTGAGAAACAATCCTTTGCTGGCCAAAGATTGATTTACAAAGGCAGTTACGTAGGATTTTACAAACAACTGGCTGACCGCATTGATGACTGAAGTGAAGGGTAAGACCAGATAAGTATATAAAATCACGAAAGGGATAGACACAATATGAAATGGCTTGATTGCAAGTGCTCGGATCGGATTTTGTTTTGTTAGGATGAAATAAAATCCTGCCAGTACCAAAGGATAAAACTGAAGTACGACTTTGGCGGCTTCCACCGATAGAATCATAGTCCCTTTGAAACCGATGAGTAAATAGCAAATCACATAGATCAATAAAAAGAGATTTGCATTTTTTACGCTTTGTTTCATAAAATCACTTCCTTATTGTTTTCGAAGAAGGAGATTCAACCACTCTCTCTTTATTCCATCGGTACGTGTTTCGGTGGTTTCCCACAAAGAAAGAATCGAAAATTCCGGGAACAGCTTGATAAGAGAAACTAACTCGTCTTCTGAATATTCACAGAAAAATCTCTGATCACGAATCTCTGTGGAAGTGCCCTTGTGGAAAGAGGCGAAGAAAATACCTTCATTATTTAATGCGGAAGATACTTTTTTCAAAATGGTTGGAAGAAGGGATTTCTCGATGTGTACCAAAGAGGCTAATGCCCAGATGCCATCGAAGACTTCTTCGAAATCGAGTTCTTCATAATACATATTTAATACTTCTAAGTCGGTATGAATTTCAGCAAGTGCGCACATCTCGGAAGAACCATCAAGTGCAGTTACATCGTAGCCTGCATCTAAAAAGGTCAGGCAGTCTCGGCCAGATCCGCAGCCTAAATCAAGGACGGCAGATCCTTCTTCTAAATGTTCCATAAATGGTTCGATCAGATGTGATACATCTAAATTTACTGAGTTTTCAAAATATTGGGTTGCGTATTGATTATAATACTCTTGCGAGTCCAAAATGGAACTCCTCCTTTCAATTAAATCCTTCTGATAGATGTTTGTGTGATTTCAATTTTACCCTGTTTTAAGAGTCGTCCAACTGCACGTTTGAATGCATTTTTACTAATACCTAATTCGCGCTTGATGACTGCAGGAGCTGCTTTGTCTGTAAATGGAAGGACGCCATCATAGCTGTCGATCGTGTCCATTACGAGAATGCAGTCTGCATCCATCTGAATGTATGCCTTTTCACGAAGGCTTAAATCTAATTTTCCATCTGGTCGAACACGTGCAACACGAGCGTTGATTTCATCGCCTGCATAAAATTTCTTGTGCACTTCCTTCATAGGAATCATGCCATTATATTTGTTGTCAACAGCGACAAATACACCGAGTTCTTCGTTAATACTTGTTATGGTGCCTTTTACGTGATCATCTACTTTGTAAGGACTATCAGTAGATAAGAGATCATATACTCTCATGGATGCACAGAGACGTTCGCTCTTATCGATATAAAGAGTACAAAGATATTCTTTTCCCTCACGTACCGTCATAGTCTGTTCTTTAAAAGGAAGAAATAAATCCTTTTCAAGGCCCCAGTCCATAAATGCTCCGATGGAGGATAAGGACAGGCAACGAAGCTTAGCAACTTCGCCGAGTACTAATTTTGGTGTAGTAGTAGTTGCGATTGGTCGATCTTCAGAATCTTTATATACAAAAACTTCGATGGCATCGGCCATTCTCATCTGATCTGGCACCATCTTTTTTGGAAGAAGAATACTTCCATCTTTTTTCCCTGGCGCATCATTTAAATAAATTCCATGGTCTGTGCCTTTTACCATATACAAAGTCTGTACTTTTCCTAATTCAATCATAATTTTCTCCTGTTCTTCCGTCTAGCTAAAGGAAATGATGGCATATGGATCTCCATCTTCCCTGCAAAGCTGTATAGTATAAGTGTTTTCGTCTGCAGTGATTCGTGGATAAATGACATCACCCGCAACTGCAGCCTGTTTGTAGTAAACACGAAGACTGTGAATATCAAAGTCTTCTGGCAGATATTCTTCGGCTAAGGATACATACTGTGCATTATTCATGTGCTGATAAGTGTCGATATAACTTCTGATTACAGCAAATGGTTCTGCCTGTGTGAAAGTCTTTGGCGCACGAATCTTACGTGGATAATAAGTCATATCCAGCTTTGGTTCTGTGCCATAAAGATCAACTTCCTTGCCGTCGTAACGCAGAGGTTTGCCTTCCTTAGTATCCATATGAACCCAGATTGAGTTGGCACGGACGATTTCATGATTGTTCGAATCAATGATATGGAAATTACGGAAGCCGTAAACACCTTTCCAATCATAAGGCCAGGTTTCGATTGTAATCTCTTCGCCGAATACAGGGAAGCGGTCTACTTCAATCTGCCAGCCGGACATAAGCCATGCGCGATGATTCTTTGCCAGATAATCAAATCCAACTCCAAGAGAGTTAGAATGAAAAGAGGAGCAATCTTGAAAATAGTTGATAAGCTGTGCAATTCCTGCGTGCTGATTTGAAGAAACTTCACTAAATCGCACACAATGATTCATACGATATTTCATCTAAATATAATACCTCCATAGCGTTTAGACTGTCTGACTAGCATTATAACCTATGTGAATGGAAAATGCAAAAAAATTGCGTAAAATAAAGGGTTTTCGCTATTTTTTCCTTGACATTTATAGACAAAAGATTTATAAAGGATAGTACAAGTCAAAAATTTGAGTGAAAAAAGAAGTTTACTATTCTTAGAATTTTAGGAGGAAAATATTCGTTATGAATAAAACAGAATTAGTAGCAGCAATCGCTGAAAGAACACAGATTTCTAAAAAAGATGCAGAAAAAGCAGTGAAAGCTTTTACAGAAGTAATCGCAGAAGAATTAACAAAAGGTGAAAAAATCCAGTTAGTTGGTTTTGGTACATTTGAAGTTTCCGATCGTGCTGCAAGAGAAGGCAGAAACCCAAGAACAGGTGAAACAATGACAATCGCAGCATCCAAAACACCTAAGTTCAAAGCTGGTAAAGCATTAAAAGACGCTGTAAATAAATAAATTCATTTTGACGTATAACGGGCTGTCTTTTGACAGCCCATTTTAAATATACGAAGAAATTGCTTTGCAATTTTTTGTATATTTAAAATGCACTCCGTGGGATGTGCACTCGCGCGTAAGGTAGATGTCGCTTCGCGACCGCGCTCGGCACGGGAGTTTCGCGAGCGAAACTCTTTTTTTAATATAGAGGAAATATATATATGCGATTAGATAAATATTTAAAAGTATCTCGTCTTATTAAAAGACGAAGTGTTGCGAATGAAGCCTGTGATGGTGGACGTGTCATGGTGAATGGCAAAGTAGCAAAAGCAAGTACAAAAGTAAAAGTTGGTGATGTGATTGAAATTGCATTCGGCAACAAAGTAGTAAAAGCAGAAATATTAAAGATTTTAGATACAACAAAAAAAGAAGAAGCAAAAGATATGTACCGATATCTTTAAGTCTTGGCGATTTGGTTGAAAAGTATTTCGAAAAAAGTTACAATGAAGATATAGATGGGGTAAGATAAAAGAGGAGGAGAGATTCATGAGCGATCGTAAGCGCCAGAAAGCGGATTATTCAAAATATGATAAATATCGTATCAATAGTGATGCTGCAAAGGATAAGAAAAACAGCGTGACACGAATCTTATTTGCAATCATTATCCTTGTTCTTGTCCTGGCAATTGGTTCGCAGGTTTATAAAGCGCACCAGCTCAAAAAAGAGAATGCTCAGATTGAAAGCCAGTTAAAAGAGGCAAAAGAAGAGAATGAAGCATTACAGCAGGAAAAGAAAGATTTGACTACTCGTGAATATATTGAAAAGATCGCCAGAGAAAAATTGGGTCTTTTTTATAAAGATGAAATTGTCTTGGAAGAAGAATAAAAATTATAGTTGACATCAAGAATTTGCAGTGGTATAATCTTGATTGTTGAGTACGGCGAAGTAGCTCAGTTGGCTAGAGCACACGGTTCATACCCGTGGTGTCAGCAGTTCGAATCTGCTCTTCGCTACTTACAGGCGATATAGAGAAATCTATATCGCTTTTTTTCGATTTATAGAAATATTTTTCGAAACTTCTGATCAATCAAAACCCTTCGGGAGAATGCAGGATGAAAAAGAAAATAGAAACTTTGATCAAAGAATACAATTTAATAAATGAGAGAGATCATATTCTGATTGCATTTTCAGGAGGACCGGATTCTGTGTATCTGGCTTTGGTTTTATTAGAATTAAGGCAAAGATATCAGCTGACTCTTTCTGCGCTTCATGTGAACCATAATATAGAAGAAGAAGCAAAAGAACAGGCAGCATATGCAAGAAGAATCTGCGAAGAACATGAGATTCATTATTATGAATATTCGGCCGATATTCCGGCACTTTCAAAAGAATGGAAGATGTCTCTCGAACTCGCAGGAAGGACGTATCGTTATCGTGTACTTCGAAAACAAAAAGAAGCGCTTGGCTGTAATAGCATTGCACTTGGCCATCATGTGAACGATCAGGCAGAAACCATTTTATATCGTATGGCTCGAGGAACAGGAATTCATGGGATGAGTGGCATTCGTCCAAAACATGAAGATATGATTCGCCCGCTTCTATGTATTACAAAAGAAGAGATATTATTCGATTTGGAACAAAGAGGGCAGACCTTTAATGTGGATGTGTCTAATGAAGAAACCGATTATATCCGGAATCAGATTAGGCATTTGGTTTTGCCGCAATTATCAAGTATCAATCCGAAAGCATCCGAGCATATTGGAGAGCTGGCGATGAAGATGGAGGAGATGCTTCTTTATTTAAAGCCTCAAATTGAAGAAGCGTATGCTGCATGTGTAAAAAATCATCGTATGGCGCTAGAGCAGCTTGATCAATATCCTCTATTTTTACAGCAGGAGGTGGCAAGACTTGCTTTGATACGCGAATGCGGACAGGAAAAAGATCTTGGCAATATTCATATTCAGGCACTGATGGAACTAAAAGATCTGCAAAGCGGCAGAAAGATACATTTGCCATATGGAATCGTAGCTGTCCGTGAATATGATGAAATTGTGTTTGTGAATAAAAGTGAAAAAAAGGATGATAAAGCAGAAAAGAAGCTTTCTTTTGAGGCAAATGAGGGCATCATTGTTTCGGAGGAATGGAAGGCGGATTTATGCTATAAATTTATAGAAAAAGCGGAATCTATTTCTGAAAAGATATATACGAAATATTTTTCCTATGATAGAATGGATAATGAGATAACTCTTCGAACTGCGCAACCGGGGGATTATTTTATTATGAATTCCAGGGGGCAGAAGAAAAAGCTGAATCGTTACTTTATCGATGAGAAGATTCCAAAACAATTAAGAGAGAAGATTCCACTTCTTGCGATGGGAAATCACGTTTTCTGGATTGTTGGAAAGAGAGTAAGCGAAGCTTTTCGAGTTACTGACGAAACTGAACGTATTATAGAAATAACATGGATCAAAAAGGAGAAGTAAGATGACAGAACATAAAATCAGTGTCATGATTCCAGAAGAAGATATCGACAAAAAAATTCGTGAATTAGCAAACCAGATTAGCGAAGAATTTGCAGGAGAAACTGTACATTTAATTTGTATTTTAAAAGGTAGTGTATTTATTACAACAGAACTTGCAAAGAGAATTACTGTTCCGGTTACAATGGACTTTATGCAGATTTCCAGCTATGGTGATGGAACAAAATCCTCTGGTATTGTTAAGCTTGCAAAGGATTTAGATGAAACAATCGAAGGCAAGAATGTAATCGTTGTTGAAGATATCATTGACTCTGGTCGTACACTTCATTATCTTATGCCAGTGCTTGCTCAGAGACAGCCAAAATGCTTAAAACTTTTTGCATTCTTAGATAAACCAGAACGTAGAGTAAAAGAAGTTCAGGTGGATTATAACGGATTCCAGATTCCAGATGAATTTGTTGTTGGATATGGTCTCGACTATGCCCAGAAATATAGAAATCTTCCATATATCGGCATTGTGGAAGTGTAAAGGAGAATAGTAACTTTGAAACGTAAAGGAAGTGGGATTTATGTACTAAGCCTGCTTGTACTTGCGATGCTGTTTTATTATATGACCATGTCTTCCGGAATGGGCGGCAGCGGTTATAGTGAAAAGCAGTTTTACAAGGATTTGAAGGCAGGTCAGATTACATCAATTGTTATTGCACAGAATGAAGAAGTGCCAACTGGTGAAATCATTGTTGAAGTAAAAGACGAACAGTACAGATTTGCCACCACAGATGTAAATAAGCTGCAGGAACGAGTGGAAGAAATTGATGAAAAAGTTCCTGTGGATGTTAAGGGAATTGATCACTCAAGCAACTGGGTCGAAATCATTTCGAACATTGTATTGATCGGTATTATGTTCTTTATGATGATTATGCTTCTTCGCCAGAATGGCGGCGGAAGCAAGATGAATGATTTTGGCAAGAGCCGCGCACGTCTGGCAACGGGAAAAGATATTCAGGTAACCTTTGATGACGTGGCCGGACTGAATGAAGAAAAAGAAAGTCTTCAGGAAGTGGTGGATTTCCTGAAAAACCCAGCGAAATATATTGAAGTTGGTGCAAGAATTCCGAAAGGAGTTCTTCTTGTGGGACCTCCCGGAACAGGTAAGACATTAATTGCAAAAGCAGTAGCAGGAGAAGCTGGTGTTCCATTTTTCAGCATTTCCGGTTCTGATTTTGTAGAGATGTTTGTCGGTGTTGGGGCATCCCGAGTAAGAGATTTATTTAATGACGCAAAAAAGAATGCGCCATGTATTATTTTCATTGATGAAATTGATGCAGTTGGTCGTCAGCGAGGCAGCGGTCTCGGCGGTGGTCATGATGAAAGAGAACAGACCTTAAACCAGTTACTCGTTGAGATGGATGGTTTTGGTGTGAATCAGGGCATCATCGTTTTAGCAGCAACCAACCGTGCAGATATTCTTGATCCAGCGATTTTAAGACCGGGTCGTTTTGACCGAAAAGTTGCAGTTGCCCGTCCGGATGTGAAGGGCAGAGAAGAGATTCTTCAGGTACATTCTAATAAAAAACCAATTGGTGATGATGTGGATCTTCATGAGATTGCAAGAACAACCGCAGGCTTTGTTGGGGCGGACTTAGAAAACCTGATGAATGAGGCAGCAATTAATGCGGCCAGAGAAAATCGAAGATTTATCAGAAAGAGCGATGTTGACAAGGCATTCATTAAAGTTGGAATTGGTACAGAAAAGAAAAGCCGTCTTGTGCCGGAAAGAGAACGAAGAATTACTGCATATCACGAATCAGGACATGCGATTTTATTCCACCTTCTTCCGGATGTAGGACCGGTTTACACAGTTTCTATTATTCCAACCGGTATCGGAGCGGCAGGATATACGATGCCACTCCCTGATAATGACAATGTATTTGAAACAAAAGGCACCTTAATTCAGGATATCATGGTAAGCTTAGGCGGACGTATCGCAGAAGAATTAATCTTTGATGATGTTACCACTGGTGCATCTCAGGATATTAAACAGGTGACAGACGTAGCAAGAAGCATGGTTATGAAATTTGGTATGTCTGATAAGCTTGGTTTATTAAACTATGAATCGAATCGTCAGGAAGAAGTATTCGTAGGAAAAGGAATAGGTCATGAAGTATACTTTAGCAATGAAGTGAATGCGATGATTGATCAGGAAGTACAGGCAATTGTGAATGACTGCTATGAAAAAGCAAAGGCAATGCTTGTGGAACATATAGATATTCTTCATGCCTGTGCAAATCTTTTGTTAGAAAAAGAACGCATTGATCAGGCAGAATTTGAAGCATTATTTGATTAATATCTCTTAATTTCATGAAAATGCATAAAAAAGCATGAAAAAACCGTATTTTGTAGTTGAAATTATAGGTGTGTTGCTGTGGGATTAACGAATTGCACAAAAATTGAACAAAAAATTGTTAATGTTTATGCACACTTTTAAAAGACGATATGTATAATAATACTTGTAACCCCCCAATACATTATATAGTTTTTTGCTACACCCAATAAGTAACAAAATACCTTCTCCAAAAAGGACAGTCTTCGGACTGTCCTTTTTACTTTACAGAGTAAGGTAGTTAAAAAGTACATTGATATTATGCCTAACCTATATTACAATAGAATTTGATGTATTATGCGGAAATAACATTGAGGAATATAAAATTATGAAAAAGTATACAAAAGCAGAGAAATTACATGCATATCTGTTTCATCGAGCACCGTTGATTCGTACAGCGGGTTATTTCTCTGATAACACAAAATTCTATCAGTCTCCGGAAGAACCAACCGATCAGGATGATGTAACGGTAAAATTCCGAACTGCACAATATAATGTAGATGTTGTATTTGCCGTGGTAAATGGAGTAGAGATGCAGATGTCTCTCTACCAGTCTGACCAGTATTTTGATTACTATAAAGTCGTTATTCCAGCAGGACCAGAAACGCTTCGTTACTATTTTAAAATCGAAGTGAATGACATGGTTCTCTACTATAATAGAAATGGCACATTCAGAAACAACGATGATACCTATAATTTCTCTATCGTAAAGAATTTCTCCACTCCTGCATGGGCAAAATCTGCCGTTATGTATCAGATTTATGTAGATCGTTTCTACAATGGAGATCCAACAAACGATGTTTTAGAGAATGAATATATCTATATTAATGAAGTCACAAGAAAAATTGATGATTGGGGCAAATATCCTGCATCTATGGGCGTTCGCGAGTTCTACGGCGGAGATTTACAGGGTGTTATGGACAAGCTTGACTATCTTCAGGACCTTGGAGTAGATGTTATCTATTTCAATCCATTATTTGTATCCCCATCAAATCATAAATATGACATTCAGGATTATGATTATATCGATCCTCATTTTGGTCGTATTGTTGTGGATGAAGGTGAGCTCATAAAAGAGACAGACACCAACAATAAGAATGCAACAAGATATATTTCCCGAGTAACTGATAAGAGAAATTTAGAAGCAAGTAATCAGTTGTTTATTGAACTTGTAGAAGAAATCCATAAACGTGGCATGAGAGTCATCATTGACGGTGTATTTAACCATTGTGGTTCCTTTAATAAATGGATGGATAAAGAACGCATCTATGAAGGTGTAGAAGGTTACGAAGACGGAGCATTTATCTCAAAAGAAAGCCCATACAATAAATTCTTCAAATTCTATGATGAAGATGCATCTTACTGGCCATACAATGCATCCTATGACGGATGGTGGGGCCATGATACTCTTCCAAAATTAAATTACGAAGAGTCCGATAAGCTTTATCAGTATATTCTTGATATCGGTAGAAAATGGGTATCACCTCCATTTAACGTGGATGGATGGCGCTTAGACGTGGCAGCAGACCTTGGTCATACGAATGAATTCAACCATAAATTCTGGAAAGACTTCCGTAAAGCAGTCAAGGAAGCAAATCCGGAAGCCATTATTTTAGCAGAGCATTATGGAGATGTTTCTTCCTGGTTACAGGGGGATGAATGGGATACCGTCATGAACTACGATGCATTCATGGAACCAATCACATGGTTCTTAACTGGTATGGAAAAGCATTCCGATGAATACCGAGAAGATTTAGATGGAAACTTCCAGACTTATTCCGGGGCAATGAAATATCATATGTCCAGATTCCATTATCCATCTTTACAGGTTGCAATGAATGAACTTTCTAACCATGACCATTCCAGATTTTTAAGCCGAACCAATAAAGTAGTCGGAAGAACACAGTCTGTTGGACCAGAAGCTGCAGATCGTGGTGTTCGTAAAGAAGTATTTAAAGAAGCGGTTATGTATCAGATGACCTGGCCGGGTGCACCAACACTTTATTATGGAGATGAAGCGGGTGTAACAGGATGGACAGACCCTGATAACCGTAGAACCTATCCGTGGGGAAAAGAAGATCTTGACCTTATTGATTTCCATAAGAAGATGATTCGTATCCATAAAAAGTATCCTGCCTTTATGGAAGGCTCCGTAAAATATCTTTCCGGCGAAAAGGATATGTTTAGTTATGGAAGATTTACGAAAAAGGATCAGGCAGTTGTTATTTTAAATAACAGCGATGAAGATCGTGAAATCACGATTCCTGTCTGGGAAATCGGTGCCGGCGATAAGAAGATGGTACAGATCATGCAATGTTCTGCCCAGGGACATCAGGAAACAAGAGTAACTTATCCTGGATACCATGGCTATGTAACCATGATTGTTCCGAAAAAATCCGGTACAGTTCTTCATGCGGAATAAGATATTATTCGTCTGAAAAAATTTTTAAAAAATAATAAAAAAAGTGCTTGCATTTTCATTTGTTATCTAGTATACTAAATAACTGTCAGATGGTTCTTGGATGGATTCCCGAGTGGCCAAAGGGGGCAGACTGTAAATCTGTTGGCAACGCCTTCGAAGGTTCGAATCCTTCTCCATCCACTTGCTGTTAGGCTTATGTCGAAGGCATATGCCGGCGTGGCGGAACTGGCAGACGCACAGGACTTAAAATCCTGCGGGACTTATACTCCCGTACCGGTTCGATTCCGGTCGCCGGCATTCTATCATCTGACAACCCATGCGGGTGTAGTTCAATGGTAGAACACCAGCCTTCCAAGCTGGATACGTGGGTTCGATTCCCATCACCCGCTTGAAAAATTAATATGCCCAGATAGCTCAGTTGGTAGAGCAAGGGACTGAAAATCCCTGTGTCGCTGGTTCGATTCCGGCTCTGGGCACTTAACATGCGCGAGTGGCTCAGTTGGTGGAGCACGACCTTGCCAAGGTCGGGGTCGCGGGTTCGAGTCCCGTCTCGCGCTTTTCTTATGCACAAAAATACCCCTGCATCTTTTGATGCAGGGGTATTTTTGTGCATAAGAAAAGCCTAAGACGGGACTATTCCCGCGTAGCGGGTTGGGAGAGGCACATTGCAATCGAGGACCATAGGGACGCAGAGGGCAATCTTGGTGCCTCCCCTGCGAGGGATGCCCAAGAAGGCGAGGCGTTTAGACGAAGCCTGATTGGTTGCAGCCTACCGCCGAGTCCCGTCTCGCGTACAAATAGAGTCGGAAGTCCCGTCTCGCCCTAAAAGAAGGACGGAAGTTTCCCCGATTTAGCGAATCTTTATTCCATTCTGAAGCATATCAATCAATAGCTCTTTTTCTATCAAATTCTTCTATGAGGTAAATTTATCCTTGACCACTTTGTCACCATATGTTATTTTATTAGAAGTAAGAAAATTTATAAAAGGATTGTAACTGTTAGATCAGGCAAAACCAACAAGAAAGTATTTAGGGGAACTTTAAGTATTTTTATGTTGGCTTTTTTATTTTTAGAGAGAAAAGAAATAGACTATGATTATAGCAAAAGTAGTAAACAATAACATAGTGACTTCCTTTGATAGTAATAACTGCGAATTAGTTATTATGGGTCGAGGAATTGGATTTGCGAAAAAGCGTGGAGAAGTGATTCCGGATGAAAAAATTGAAAAGATTTTTCGTTTGGAGAATGAAGAAAGAAACTCCAAGTTAATTGAGATTATCAAGGATATTCCTCTAGAGCATATTCATGCGGCTGATCAGATCATCACCTATGCAAAATCTGTATTGGGTGATAAACTAAAAGAAACGATTTATCTTTCCTTGATTGATCACATTAATTGTGCAATTGAACGTTTAAAGAATAATATTTCGTTTTCCAATCCACTTTTATGGGAAACAAAGCAATATTATCCGGATGAATTCAGAGCAGGAGTACAGAGCCTTCTTATTTTGAAAAAAGAACTTGGATTAAAGTTCCCTGTTGATGAAGCAGGATTTATTGCTCTTCATTTTATTACATCTGAGTATGATACCAGTATGAAGGTATCTTTGGATATTCCGAAATTTGTGAATAATGTAGTCAGTGTAGTGGATGAATATTTTCCAAACCGCGTGGATAAGCAGTCCATTCATTTTGAACGTTTTGTCACACACATCAAGTTCTTTGCAGCACGTGTTCTTCAGGTGAAACAGATTCCTGAGGATGATGATTTTCTTTTTCGCACAATGATTCGCGAACAGTATAGCGATGATTATCAATGTGCACTTGGAATCAAGAAAGCAATTCAAGCAGAATACGATATTCAGATTAGTGAAGAAGAACTTGTTTATCTGACCGTTCACATTCATCGAATTACAATGTAATTGACAGAGGTCTATAATATGCTTGACCGACTATTTGGTATACTTCAAAGGGTCGGAAGATCCTTTATGCTTCCAATTTCGATCCTTCCTATTGCGGGATTGCTGTTAGGAATTGGAACATCTTTAACGAATGTAACAACGCTTCAAGCGTATGACATTTATTCTTCATTTGGACCAGGAACGATTCTGTATTATATTTTTACGATTATGAAAAATTCCGGTTCCGTTGTATTTGATAACCTTCCGATATTATTTGCTGCTGGTGTAGCAATCGGGATGAGCAAACAAGATAAAGAAGCTGGAGCTATTTCCGCTGTTCTTTCTTATCTGGTTATGAATGCAACGATTAGTTCTTGCTTGCTTTTGGCAGGAAAAATCAGTGAAAGTGGCAGACCAGCATTTAATGTAGTAGAAGGAACGATCACGAATTCACTGGGAATTACGACGCTTCAGATGGGAGCATTTGGAGGGATTATCGTAGGTCTCGGTGTTGCATATTTAAACAACCGTTTTCGAATGCAGCAACTTCCGAATGCATTATCCTTTTTTGAAGGAAGCAGATTCGTGCTGATCATCAGTACCTTAGTTTATATATTTGTTGGAGGAATTCTCTATTTTGTCTGGCCGGGAATTCAGACGGGGATTCGATCCATTGGAACCGTTGTGACAAGCAGTGGTTATCTTGGAACCTTTATCTATGGTATTATTAAGCGTTCCTTAATTCCCTTTGGTCTTCACCATGTATTTTACCTGCCATTCTGGCAGACTGCAGTTGGAGGCACGGCAAATGTTGCCGGAAGAATGGTAGCTGGAGGTCAGAATATATTCTTTGCTCAGCTTGCCAGTCAGACATCATCTTACAGTGTGGATGCCTGCCGATATTTTACCGGAGAATTCGTATTTATGATTTTTGGTCTTCCGGGAGCGGCATTAGCGATGTATCAGACTGCAGATGAAAAATATAAGAAAAAAGTAGGAAGTCTTATGATTTCTGCAGTGTTGGCGTGTGTTCTTACCGGAATTACAGAACCATTAGAATTTGCCTTTTTATTCGTTGCACCAGTGCTTTATATCGTGCATGTATTTCTGGCAGGACTTGCTTATATGCTGACACACATTCTTCATATTGCTGTTGGACTTACCTTTTCCGGAGGTGCCATTGATTTTCTCTTGTTTGGTATTTTGCAGGGGAATGACAAAACTCATTGGATTCGCCTGATTCCATTGGGGATCATCTATTTTGCGGCATATTATCTTATTTTCAGAACCTTGATTTTGAAATTAGATTTAAAAACACCGGGAAGAGATCTAGAAAGTGACAATAGTGAAGAAAAACTGGAAACAGAAGTTTTTTATGGAAATCCACAGCTTGAGAACCTTGTTCCCGGAATTGGAGGAATTGATAATATTCTTTATGTAGATTCCTGTGCGACAAGACTTCGTGTAACGGTTTCTGATAAAACAAAGATTAATCAGGAACTGATTAAAAAGAGTGGTTCCGCAGGTATTATGATTCGTGGCAATAATCTGCAGATTATTTATGGCCCGAAAGTAGGAATGCTTAGGAAACGTCTTGAACAGGCAATTAAAAAACAAATAAAAGAAGAAATCATCACGGTAGAAGATACCGTTTATATGGAACAAACAGTGGTGAAAGCAGAAACAAAAGAGCTGGAATTAAAGAGTGAGGCTATTCATGCATTTGCGAATGGACAGCTGATTCCACTTTCTGATGTGGATGACATTGTTTTTTCATCAGGGCTTTTAGGCGAAGGATTTGCAATCCTTCCAACACATGATTATATCTATTCACCGGTAGATGGAATCATTTCTTCAACTTATCCGACAAAGCATGCCATTGGTATTCAAAGTGATTCGGGAGCAGAAATCTTAATTCATATAGGGATTGATACCTCGAGACTGAAAGAAGAGGCATTTACACTATTTGTCGAAAAAGGGCAGCGAGTAAAACAGGGTGAACCGATCGTTACCTTTAATCGAAAGATTATTCTTGATCGTGGATATTCATTGACAACTCCACTGATCATTAGTAATACAGATTCTTATGAATCCATTTCTTCACCTCTTGCTAAATATGTACATGTGGGAGATGAAGTAATAAAAACAAACATTTAAATTATTGAATGGATTGTTACTGATCATGCAGGCAAAACCAACTTAAATCTATTAGGGTATAGAACTACTCTAATGGGTTTTAAGTTGGTTTTTTTGTTTCTTAGGAAACATTTTTATAAGTCAATAATTTAAAACCAACAAAATACGAGAGGAGGAAATAGTATGGTTGGAATTATACTTGCAAGCCACGGCGGTTTTGCACCTGGTATTCTTCAGTCTGTATCTATGGTGTTTGGTGAACAGGAAAACATGAAAGCTGTTGCACTCATGCCTGAAGATGGTCCTGATGATATCAGAAAAAGAATGGAAGAGGCAGCAGCTTCCTTCCCAGATCCTGACAATGTAGTAGTATTTGTTGATTTATGGGGTGGTACTCCATTTAACCAGGCAAACAAACTCATCGCAGGTAAAGAAGACAAATGGGCAATCGTAGCTGGAATGAACCTTCCAATGTTAATTTCTGCAGTAGCAAACTGTATGAGCTCTGACAGCGCTCAGGAAGTTGCAGCAGCAGTATTACAGGACGGAAAAGATGGTATCAAGATTTATCCAGAAACACTTGCACCAGCAGAAGCAGCAGCTCCAGTAGCTGCAGCAGCAGTACCACAGGGTGCTATTCCAGAAGGAACAGTACTTGGTGATGGTAAAATCAAAATCGGTCTTGCTCGAATTGATACTCGTTTACTTCACGGACAGGTTGCTACAGGCTGGACAAAGGCAGTAAATCCAGACAGAATTATTGCAGTATCTGATGCAGTATCCCATGATGATTTAAGAAAACGTATGATCATGGAAGCAGCACCTCCAGGGGTAAAAGCACACTGTGTACCTATCTACAAAATGTGTGAAGTTGCAAAAGACCCACGTTTTGGTGATACAAAAGCAATGCTTCTTTTTGAAACACCTCAGGATGCTCTTGCAGCAATCGAAGGCGGCGTAGAAATCGAAACATTAAACGTAGGTTCCATGGCTCACAGCAATGGTAAAGTTGCAGTTAACAAGGTATTATCCCTTGACGCAAAAGACGTTGAAACATTTGCTAAATTAAAAGCGCATGGTATCAAATTTGACGTACGTAAAGTACCAAGTGATTCCGGCGAAGACATGGATGCTTTAATTGCAAAAGCAAAAGAAGGTCTTGGAATCAAATAGTTAACATAATAAGGAGGAAATAAAAATGTCTGTTGTATCAATGATATTAGTAATTATCGTTGCATTTTTAGCAGGTATGGAAGGTATTCTTGATGAATTTCAGTTCCATCAGCCACTTGTAGCTTGTACATTAATTGGCTTAGTAACAGGTAACTTAACAGCAGGTATCATCTTAGGTGGTACTCTTCAGATGATGGCTTTAGGATGGGCTAACATCGGTGCTGCTGTAGCACCAGATGCTGCTTTAGCATCCGTAGCATCCGCTATTATCCTTGTTCTTTCCGGACAGGGCGTTAAAGGTGTTTCTACAGCGATCGCTGTAGCTATCCCTCTTGCAGTTGCAGGTTTATTCTTAACAATGATCTGTCGTACACTTGCTGTACCTATGGTTCACTTCATGGACGCAGCAGCTGAAAAAGGTAACATGAAAGCAATCGAATTCTGGCAGTTAGCAGCAATCGCTATGCAGGGTCTTCGTATTGCAATCCCAGCAGCTTGTCTTTTAGTAATCCCATCTGAAGTTGTAGCAAACTTCTTAAATTCCATGCCAGCATGGTTAACAGATGGTATGGCTATCGGTGGTGGTATGGTAGTAGCAGTAGGTTACGCTATGGTTATCAACATGATGGCAACAGCAGAAGTATGGCCATTCTTCGCAATCGGTTTCTGTTTAGCAGCTGTATCTGACTTAACATTAATCGCATTAGGAGCAATCGGTATCTCCATCGCTTTAGTTTACCTTAAATTATCTGAAGCAGCAGCTTCTGGTGGCGGCGTTGGTAACGGCGGAACTGGTGACCCACTTGGCGATATCTTAGATGATTACGAATAAGGATAAGGAGGAAGTAAAAATGGCAGATAGAATTACATTAACTAAAAGCGATCGTATGTCCGTAGCACTCCGTTCAACTTTCCTTCAGGGATCCTGGAACTATGAACGTATGCAGAACGGTGGCTGGTGTTACGCAATGATCCCAGCGATCAAAAGATTATACAAAACAGAAGAAGATAGAATTGCAGCTTTAAAGAGACATCTTGAATTCTTTAACACACATCCATATGTAGCATCTCCAATTCTTGGTGTTACTCTTGCGTTAGAAGAAGAAAAAGCAAATGGTGCAACTGTAGAAGATTCCGCAATCAACGGTGTAAAAGTTGGTATGATGGGACCTATCGCAGGTGTAGGTGACCCTGTATTCTGGTTCACAGTACGTCCGATCCTTGGTGCTTTAGGAGCTTCCCTTGCTATGACAGGAAACATCCTTGGACCAATCTTATTCTTCGTATTATGGAATATTATCCGTTTCGGTTTCATGTGGTATACACAGGAATTTGGTTACAAAGTAGGTACAGAAATCACAAAAGACTTATCTGGTGGTTTACTTGGTAAAATTACAAAAGGTGCTTCCATCCTTGGTATGTTCGTATTAGGGGCATTAGTAGATAGATGGGTAAGTGTATCCTTTACACCGGTAGTTTCTAAAGTTACTTTAGCAGAAGGCGCTTACATTGACTGGGCTTCCATCACTGGCGATGCAGCTGGTATCCAGAATGCAATCACACAGTATGCTTCCGGTTTAGCTTTAACACCTGAAAAAGTTACAACATTACAGGACAACTTAAATACATTAATTCCAGGTTTCGCAGGCTTAATCTTAACATTAATCTGCTGTAAATTATTAAAGAAGAATGTATCTCCAATTATGATCATCGTTGCATTATTCGTAATTGGTATCGTATTCCATGTAATCGGTTTAATGTAAACCACGCTTTATGGGGGTAAACAACCATGGTTCAATCTATTAATACAAAAGTCGATTTAACAGCATCCGGGACATCATTTCATGGTCTGACTACCTATGGGAAAATCATGGTTGGAGATAAAGGGTTTGAATTTTTCAATGAGAGAAACGTTCAGGATTTTATCCAGATTCCATGGGAGGAAGTAGATTTTGTATCTGCCTCCGTTATGATGAAAGGAAAAGCGATCCCACGATTCATGATCCAGACAAAAAGTAACGGAGCGTTCTCCTTTGCTTCTAAAGAACCGAAAAAGGTTTTAAGAGCAATCAATAAGTATATTCCTGGAGAACGTATGTTAAGATCACTCAATCTCTTTGATGTATTAAAGAGAAAGATTCGCAAGTAGACAAGTTTTTCATTTTTTAATTATCACTAGAACGCAAAAAGCCCAGACTTCTTTTGAAGTCGGGCTTTTTGTGTATGTACATGAAATTTCATGTACATACACAAACTGGTCAGGATAGCATTTTTCTATATTTACGGATAGAGAGATGTTTGTTAAAATACTGATTAGTGAGTAAATAGAAGAGGTGAACGAACGTGGAACACTATATTGATTTGAATATGAAAAGTATGTACAGCGATCATGGACAGTATGCACCAGAACAGCTTGTAAAGATGTGTGCCGAAAAAGGGATCACTATTATGGCGCTTACCGATGCAAACTGGGTAAAAGGTGTGGAAGAAGCAGTAAAGACTGCCGAAGACATGGGCATTACCTGTATTCCAGCTGTTGAACTTGAATGTAAATACAAAGATATGGACGTATCTTTACTTGGATATGGCATTAACTTAGAACTTTGTGAATTTGATGCGATGGGAGAAATCTTAGAAGCACAGAAGATGATGCTTGCCGAAGATCCTGAAATGACAGAAGCAGATATCATCTATCCAAACTTAAAAGAAATGGTAGAGTTAATCCATGATGCAAAAGGACTTGCTATTTTGGCACATCCTGGAAAGAGCTTTGGAGAAAAGAGAGAAATGATCGAAGAGCTCATTGAAGATGTTATGATTGATGGAATCGAATCCTTTGCAGGTTGCCACAGCGAAGAAGAAGCAGATTATTACTATGAAATTGCAAGAAAGAATTCTCTT
The DNA here is from genome assembly GCA_024403555.1 of Lachnospiraceae bacterium. Classification (GTDB taxonomy): domain Bacteria; phylum Bacillota; class Clostridia; order Lachnospirales; family Lachnospiraceae; genus Fimousia. The sequence goes on from JAKSRP010000001.1 coordinate 139,837, forward strand.
ATGACAACTGCTGGATCTGGATTTATCGGTGAAGCAGATGCAGAAGCAGAACTTGGTAAATATCACTGTCGTTTTGATCAGGATTTAATTCATGCACAGCTCGCATTTGCAAAGTTCGTAAAGCCATTAGACGCATAATAACAAAAGGAGATGACGAAAAGTCATCTCCTTTTTGTTTACATCTCTATTACATCTTTTCTAAATGATACTGAATCGCATCATACTGGAATAAGATTAAGGAAAGTGGAATACCCGCTTTCATAAGCACGCGTCCGGACACTTTGCGTTCTAATTCTTCGATATAGTAAATCGCATCGGCTTCAAGTCCTTTTAAGCGTAAGAAACGCTGAGCACCATTTGGCTCATATTCTGTGATTACCACGCTTGCAATCGCTTTTTTGCCATCTTTAGATACAAACTGCCATCCCATAAAATGGTTGTTGTCATCTGGTGCAGTTAAACGGTAGTAATCCCCATTTCCAATCACATCATAATCCTTCTTGTAAATACCAATCTGAGTCTTGCATACTTCTTTTTCGGCAGGAGTAAGCTTAGTGGAATCAAATTCGTAACCAAGAACGCCACCCATTGCAACAATTCCACGAGTGTCGATTGGAGTTGTTCTAAAAGTCTGATGGTTTGGACATACAGATACATGAGCTTCCATTGTGTTTACCGGATAAGCGAAGCTTGTTCCGTACTGAATGGATAAACGATTGATTGCATCGGTATTATCACTGGTCCAGATTTGTGGACTGTAGTATAAAATACCTGCATCAAATCGACCGCCACCGCCAGAGCAGCCACAGAAGATGATATCCGGATGTGTAAGGATGACTTCATCAAATACACGGTAAAGACCGAGTACGTAGCGATGGAATACTTCGCCCTGCTGTTCGGCTGGGAGTGCGTGAGACCATACATCGGTTAAGTTACGATTGAAATCCCATTTGATATAATCAATGTTTGCACTGTCGATGATTGTATTAAGAGCATCGATAATGTAGTCACACACATCTTTTCGGGAGAAGTCTAAAAGTAACTGATGACGGGCACGTGTTGGACGTCTTCCCTTGATTTTGATTGCCCAGTCTGGATGAGCACGATATAAATCACTGTCTTCAGAAACCATCTCAGGTTCTACCCAAAGACCAAATTTTAATCCTAAAGCATTAATTTTATCAGCAAATCCGCTGATGCCGCTTTTTACTTTCTTTGTATTAACAAACCAGTCACCAAGACCGGATAAGTCGTTATCACGTTTTCCAAACCATCCATCGTCAAGTACGAACATGTCAACGCCCATATCAACGGAAGATTCTGCAATGTGAAGAAGCTTATCTTCATCAAAATCAAAGTAAGCTGCTTCCCAGCTGTTGATTACAACCGGACGAGGCTGGTCTACAAATTTGCTTGTGATCAGATGACCTCTGAACATATCATGGTACTGATGAGAAAGCTTGGCAAAACCATTTGCACTAAAGCTCATTACAACTTCCGGAGCCTGAAATTCTTCGCCTGCTCCTAACAAATAGCAGAAGTTTCTTGGATTGATACCCATGGAAATTCTTGTTTTGCTAAACTGATCTTTTTCCACTTCACAAAGGAAGTTTCCACTGTATACAAATGCAAATCCATAGCAGTCGCCATGATCTTCATCTGCTTTTGGATCGCAGAGAATCGCGAATGGATTGTGCTGGTGAGAAGATGTACCACGAACACTTTCGATGCTGTTTACACCATAAGCAACCGGAGTTCTTGTAAGATTACGTTCCATTACATGACGACCATCGAAATGGATGAAGTCAAAATCGGAATGAAGGAAATCTATGGTTGCAGACATGATTTTATTCAGTTTTACAGCGGACGTAGAAGCATTTACCACTTTTACGCTTCTTGTGATCACATCTTCATCCTCGAATACGCTGTAGGAAAGAATCACCTGAAGATTTGTAATCGCATCCTCTAAAGTGATTTCTAAAGTCTCAACTTCTTCACTTCCAGGGAAGGTAGATGGAAGTCCTTCAAGTTTGTTCTTGCCGGTATAAATGTTATGTGCCTTGTATGTGCCGGCAAATGCTACGCTTCCGTCGGCATTTAATACTTCGATGCTTGTCTTTCGACAATCGCCAACTCCGTTTGAAGAAAATTCCTGTGGAAGCGTATCCAAAGAATACGTACGGTCTGTTTCTGCTTCGTAAGGATTTCCGGAGAAGCCACGGTCGGCTGGGATATATAAATAGCTTAAATCATCATCGCTGATTGTTTCACCGTAATAGGTGTGCATCAGATATCCAAGGTGATCCACCTTCATCTGATAGGTCGTGCTTTTCGTATCAAGCATAAATGTTTTTGTTTGTTCTAAATAACGAATGGACATGGGGAACCTCTTTTCCTAAAATCTATTTTTCTCATTTTCCGTTTGGAAAATGCTACGCTCATGAAATATGAAAAATTATAGCATTTTTTCAAGTTTCCTTTGTATGTATGTACTCTTGATAAATATATCAAAATGCTAGATTCTTGAAAAGAGAAAATATGGAACAAAGAAATACAAAAAAACAGATATTTAATTGTATAGTCTGACACTTTACGTGAAAACGATTGTCATATTATAATCGAAATAAGTTTTTATTGACTTATATAATATATAGGAGAAATACATCTATGAAGGAAGTAACATCTACAAAAACAACAGAAACTCGAGATGCCATTTTCATGGAACGTCTTGCAAAGAACTATGACGAATTAAAATGGCTTTATATGGAATTATATAGTAATTCTGATATGTATGCAGAATTAGAAGAACGTATTTATCAGTTCTATTTAGAACGTAATAAAGATTTAAAAGCGATGGATACAGACCGAGAAGCAAATCCAAACTGGTATAAAAGCAATGATATGCTCGGTATGATGTTCTACATCGACAACTTCGGAAAAAACATGAAGGGTGTAGAAGAAAGACTTGATTACATCGAAAAGAGCAACGTAAACTACATCCATCTTATGCCGTTCTTAGATACAGTAGAAGGCCGTTCTGATGGTGGTTATGCAGTAGCAGACTTTAGAAAAGTAAGACCAGATCTTGGTACCATCGATGATTTAGAACATTTAACAGGCGCATGCCACAAAAAAGGAATCAATGTATGTATGGACTTCGTTATGAACCATACTTCTGAAGATCATGAATGGGCTAAGAGAGCCCGTGCAGGAGAAGGCGAGTATATGAGCCGTTACTTCTTCTTTGACAATTATACAATTCCAAGTCAGTTTGAACAGACAGTACCTCAGGTATTCCCAACAACTGCACCTGGAAACTTTACATGGTTAGATGACTGTCAGCACTATGTAATGACAACCTTCTATCCATATCAGTGGGATTTAAATTACTCTAACCCACGTGTATTTAATGAAATGATGTATAACTTCTTATACCTTGCAAACAAAGGTATTGATATCATTCGTATTGATGCGGTTCCTTATATCTGGAAGGAACTTGGCACAGACTGCCGTAACCTTCGCCGTGTTCATACAATCGTTCGTCTTATGCGAATCATTTCTGAAATCGTATGTCCATCCGTATTACTTCTTGGTGAAGTAGTAATGGAACCACAGAAAGTAGTTCCATACTTTGGTACAGTAGAAAAACCAGAATGTCACATGCTTTACAACGTAACAACAATGGCTACAACATGGCATACCGTTGCTACAAGAGACGTGGCATTGCTGAAAAAACAGTTAGATATCGTTAGCTGGTTACCAAAAGATTATGTATTCTTAAACTACTTACGTTGTCACGATGACATCGGCTGGGGTCTTGATTATGCAGAAATCCAGAACAGAACTGGAGCAAGTGAACCAGGACACAAGAATTACTTAAATCTTTACTTCCAGGGTCTTGCAGGAAACAGCAACAGCCGTGGCGAATTATACAACTGGGATCCAGTAACACAGGATGCTCGTTTCTGTGCAACAACTGCTTCCATGTGTGGTATTGAAAAAGCCGGTTTTGAAGGCGATGCTGCTGCAATGGAAAAAGCAATCCAGTTTGACTTAACACTTCATGCATATATGTTTATGCAGTCTGGTATCCCTGTATTATACAGTGGAGACGAAATCGCTCAGCTTAATGACTGGGATTATAAATTAAATCCAAACAAAGTTCAGGATTCCCGTTACATCCATCGTGGAGCTATGAACTGGGAACTTGCTAAGAACATCGATGATCCTGATACAGTAGAAGGCAAGATGTTCCAGGGACTTTCCAAATTAGAGATGAAACGTAAAGAAGAAAAAGTATTCGTATCCAATGCAGATATGTGGACAATCGAAACTTATGAACCAGCAGTATTATGTATCGGAAGATACTATGAAGGCGAAAAGATGATTGGTTTATTCAACTTCAGTGAATTTGATAAAACTGCATGGATCAACGAAGAAGGCGTTTGGGAAGACGTATTCACAGGCGAACTTAAGAAAGCTGCCGGTGTAGATATCCCGGCATATGGCTTCTATTGGTTAAAACAGATTCAGTAACAAGGGGGAGATTTCCATGGCAACCTTTCGAATCAATTATGCATCCCAGTGTTTAAAAAGATACCACAATCTGAATGTAATCTTACCAGTGGAAGATTCCATGATGATGGATGTATTTGCTTCTAGCAGAGACTTAAAGAAGAAAAAGTTCAAAACTTTATATCTTTTACATGGCTTTTCCGGCAACCAGAATGACTGGATGACAGGAACCCGTATTCAGGAATTGGCTGATTATTATGGAATCGCAGTGGTTATGCCTGCCGGTGATAACAGCTTCTATGTAGACGGACCTAGTGCAGGAACAAACTATGGAGAGATGATCGGAAAGGAAATCGTGGAATTTACACGAAATGTGTTCCCATTATCCCGTAAGAGAGAAGAGACCTTTATTGGAGGTCTTTCCATGGGAGGTTTTGGAGCACTTCGTAACGGAACCTACTATTATAATACATTTTCAAAAATTGTATGTCTTTCAACTGCATTTGTTGTTGACGAAGTTGCAGATATGAAGGAAAATGAAGAAGGTGCTGTTGGTGATTATTATCTTTATCGACACATCTTCGGTGATTTAACAAAACTTAGAGATTCTGATAAGGATCCATTCTGGTGTGTCAGACGTGCCTTAAAGGCAAAGAAGATGCCAGAGTTATATATTGCAATTGGTTCCGAAGATATGTTAATTGAAGCGAACCATAAGGCAAAGGAAGTATTAACACAGATGGGCGTTGATTTTCATTACCATGAAAATCCAGGTATTCACAACTGGAATTTCTGGAGTACTGAGATCGAACCCGCAATCAAATGGTTATTAAATATGGAAGAGGAGAAGAAGAATTACTTATGTTAACACGTTGGCAGAGAGCAAGATTTATGCCGAACGTTCCTCTTTATCCAAACCAGCCAAAAGTAACTGCTTCGAAAGAGCATCTGGAACTTTCCAGAAGAGCTTCTCGTGAAGGTATGGTACTTTTAAAAAATGACAAACAGGTATTACCAATTAACTCCCTTTCCAAACTGGCATTGTTTGGGAAGGGTGTTTTTGATTTTGTCAAAGGCGGTGGCGGAAGTGGAGACGTTACGGTAGAACATGTACGAAACTTATATGATGGATTCACAATGAGAGAACATCCTGTGGATCTTTTTGAACCACTCTGTGACTATTACAGAGACGAAGTAGAAAAACAGTATGCCGAAGGCGGAAAACCAGGCCTGTTAGTAGAACCTGAAGTTCCAGAAGAACTGTTAGAGGCGGCAAAAGCATATACCGACACAGCAATTATCACAATCAGTCGTTTTTCTGGCGAGAGCTGGGACCGAAAAGTTGTTTACTATGATCGCCAGGAAGAAGGAGAAAAAATCCAGTCCGAACTTAGCGAAAAAATATTTGGCGAAAGTGATTATTATCTGACTGCAAATGAACAAAAGATGGTACGTCTTGTCAGCGAATCCTTTGAAAAGGTAATTGTTGTATTAAATGTTGGTGGTGTAGTGGATACACAGTGGTTTGCGGAGAATGACAAAATTTCTTCTGTTTTACTTTCCTGGCAGGGTGGTATGGAAGGTGGACTTGCAACCGCAGATGTCCTCTTGGGTGAAATCAGTCCATGTGGAAAGCTTGCAGATACATTTGCAAAAAGCTTAGAGGATTATCCTTCTACCGAAGGATTCCACGAATCTCCAACCTATGTAAATTACAGCGAGGATATTTATGTCGGATATCGCTATTTTGAAACATTAGAAGGAAAAGCAGACCGCGTAAATTATCCATTTGGATATGGTCTTTCTTATACAACCTTTAATATAGAAGTAAAGGCGGCAAATGCTTCCGAAAACGGTATTTCTTTTGATGTAGAAGTGACCAATACGGGAGCTTTAACAGGAAAAGAAGTCGTTGCTGTTTATGTAAAAGCGCCACAGGGAAGACTGAAAAAAGCTTCAAAATCTCTTGTGGCATTTGCAAAAACAAAAGAACTTGCACCGAACGAATCACAGGTGATTACTCTTTCTCACAGCCTTTATGATATGGCATCTTACGATGACCTTGGAAAAGTAGCAAAATCTGCTTATGTATTAGAAGCAGGTGCTTATGAATTTTATATTGGAAATTCCGTTCGCGACGCGAAAAAGGCTGGTTATGAATATGAAGTAGCAGAAGATGTGGTGATTGAACAGCTTACAGCTCGTTGCATCCCTCATGAGCTTCCAAGCCGTATGCTTTCTGATGGAAGCTTTGAAGAATTAGAACAGCTTCCACCAGTTAACTATATGGAAAATGCGATTGGGTGGTCGCAGGCAGCTCTTGGAGCAAATGGTCCGGAAACCCGTGGACTTCCATGGCGTAATTTGGATGAAAAAAATACAAATATTTTATTAGAAGATGTAGCAGATGGAAAGGATGATTTAGATGCTTTGATGGCACAGCTTTCTGACCTTGATCTTGCATATTTAGTAAGCGGCCAGCCAAACTTAGGCGTTGCAGATACCTTTGGATGGGGGAATAATGAAGCATTTGGAATTCCAAGCGTGATGACAGCAGATGGACCTGCAGGTCTTCGTATCCGTCCCGAACGTGGTGTGTATACTACTGCGTGGCCAATTGCAACTCAGCTTGCCTGCACCTGGGATCAGAATTTGATTCGCGAAGTTGGTGTGGCGGCTGCCGAAGAAGTAAAAGAAAACAATCTTTGTGTATGGCTTGCGCCTGCTATGAATATTCACCGAAACCCACTTTGCGGACGTAACTTTGAATATTATTCCGAAGATCCATTCTTAACAGGAAAAATGGCAGCAGCAATCATTGGCGGCATTCAGTCTATGAAGGTTGGCGCGACAGTGAAGCATTTCTGCTGTAACAATAAGGAAACCAATCGTAGAAACAGCGATTCTCGTGTGTCTGAACGTGCACTTCGTGAAATCTATTTGAAAGGCTTTGAGATTGCAGTAAAAGATGCAGATCCTTGGGCATTGATGTCTTCTTATAACCTTGTAAATGGTTATCGTGCTTCCGAAAATCATGAACTCTTAGAAGATATCCTTCGTGGCGAATGGAACTTTAAGGGCGTGGTAACCTCTGACTGGTTTACTCTCGGAGAACATTATAAAGAAACCCTTGCAGGAAATGATATTAAGATGGGCTGTGGATATCCGGAACGTCTTATGATGGCACTTGAAGCTGGTGCAATTAAGCGAGAAAATCTTTATCGTTGTGCGAAGAGAGTATTAGAGCTTATTTTAAAGCTTGAAGCTTAAATTTATCGGAGAAACAAAATGGAAAAGAAATTTATGGTTTCACAGGGATATCTTCATATTCCTGTGAAGCCTGGTTATGACAAAAACGTATTTGAATTATATATAGAAGAAAATAATCAGGAAACGAAGATTATGGATTTTCGTATGCCGGTTGATATGGGAAACTATGGGGATTACGGACAGGCGTTTTTTGCAGAAATCCCTGTAAAAGAGCTTCTTGGCAAATGCATCGTCTTAAAAGGTGAGGCGCCGGAAAGCTTTTTTGAAGCGATTAAGATGAGTGATGAGGTGGCGGATACCGACAGTAACCGTCCGGGAATTCACTTTACTCCTAAGACAGGCTGGATGAATGATCCAAATGGCCTTGTTTATCACGACGGCATCTATCATGGCTATTTTCAGTACAATCCATGGGATGTAAACTGGGACAATATGTCCTGGGGACATGCCGTAAGTAAGGATTTACTTCATTGGGAGCAGTGTGATACCGCTATGTTCCCGGATGGGGATGGAACCATCTTTTCCGGAAGTGGAATTGTAAATGAACGTGGAATGATGGGGCTTCCAAAAGATGCCCTGATCTATTTTTATACTGCAGCAGGTAATACGAATGCCTGGTCTGAGGGAAAAGAATTTACACAAAAAATTGCATATAGTACGGATGGGGGAAGAACCCTTCATAAGGTGGAAGAACCTGTCGTGGATACTATTTTTTATGATAATCGAGATCCAAAGGTGTTCTGGCATGAAGAAAGTCAGGCCTATATTATGGTGCTTTGGCTTCGTGGTGCACACTATGCGATCTTTCGATCAAATAATCTTACTGACTGGGTGGAAAGTCAGAGACTGGAATTTCCAGATACATGGGAATGTCCGGACCTTTTCTGCCTGAAAAATGAACAGGGGGAAAAATGCTGGTTTTTCTGGACCGCCGATGGCTACTATTTTGCCGGGGATTTTGATGGATATACTTTTAGAAGCTATGGTGAACGTGGAAAAGCGTATGCAACAAAGTTTGCTTATGCGGCACAGACATTTTCCGGTACAGCTGGTGAAGTAATTTCTGTTCCATGGCTTAGATTACCAAACGATGGCCGAAATTTCACAGGGGCATTTGGTATGCCGGTGAATTTTTCTTACGTTGTAGAAAATGGAAAACATCAGCTCATACAATGGCCGGTAAAGGCATTATTTTCTCAAAGTGTCCCAGTAAAAGCACAATCCATTATTGATGAAAATGGCAAAATAGTTTATAATGAAAACGATAAGCAGACGGCATTGCTTGTGAAGATGAAGTTCAATCCGGAGTATAAGAATGAGTATTGTTGGATGGTCAATCATACAAGAGTAACTTATTCTGCCGCATCTGGAATGGTGATGGTAGAACCGGATAAATTCTTGGCGGGATATGATTTTTCAGAAGTAATGATGGTGATTGATGATAAAATACTTGAGATGTATTTTGATGAAGGCAGAAGCGTCGCAGTATTTCCACTCCATCAATCCGAAGTATCCATTTGTATGGATTCGGCCCAATTTGATTCCGTAGAGGTGTATACAGTCAGATAATCGTCTGCAGGTATTATAAATTATCGTGTGGGGGAAAACATAAATGGCAACGATTAAAGACGTAGCAGAAGAAGCTGGACTTGCGGTAAGCACCGTATCACGTGTTTTAAATAACCGTGGTTATATCAGCGATGCTGCAAGAAAAAAAGTTAATGATGCCATGGCAAAACTGAATTATCAGCCGAATGAGCTGGCAAGATCTCTTCATCGTAAAAATACGAATATGATGGGAGTGATTGTTCCGCACATCCGACACCCATATTTTGCAGAAGTAATCAGTAATATTGAATATTATGCTTATAAAAAGGGTTACAAAGTGCTTCTTTATAATACTCGCGGAGCAAGTGACCGTGAGATGGAATGCGTGGAGATGTGCCGCAGCAATCGAGTTGATGGCATTATTATGTGTACAGGGGGAATCGCCTTAGAAGGATTCCACAGTCTTGGACTTCCGGTTATTTCTTTTGAACGAAATACTGACGTCAGTGATGCAAGTATTGAGTGTGATAATACTCAAGGGGGAAGAATGGCCGGCGAATTGCTCCTGAAAAAAGGATGCAAGCATATTCTTCATATTGGAGATATGTCACATGACTATACAATGCCTGGGGATACACGTGGACAAGGACTTCATGAGGTTTGCCATCAGGCAGGCGTGGAATGTATTAATATCATCGTAGATCGTAAATCCTATACAACCATGCAGTATCATGATGTTATTGAACAGGCACTCACAGAACATCCAGAAGTGGATGGTATTTTTGCTAACAGTGATATCATTGCAGCACAGATTTTACAGGTTTGCAGAAAATTACAGATTGATGTTCCTGGTCAGGTTAAAGTCATTGGATTTGATGATGTACAGATTTCATCCTTGACAGCACCACAGCTGACAACCATTCATCAGCCAATTGAAGAAATGGCAGAAATCGCAGTTCAGATGTTTGACAATGTAGTCAATGACAAAGCAGTACCAAAACGCACGGTATTGCCGGTAAAATTAATTGAAAGAGAAAGTACATTATAAAGTACGAGCAAATAAAAAAGAGTTCCGATTATTCGGAACTCTTTTGCGTTATTTGTAAATATCTTGTACTAACTTGATGCTGTCTTCTACGTGTTTTGCATTCTTGATGATCATTACGTAGAGATGATCTTTATTGCCGCCTTTTGTATTATATTTCTGACCAAATTCACTTTTCGTCAGATCAATTGCAAAATATCCATCTTCTGCATCCGTTTTATCAAGGGATCCATCTTCGTTGATACGAATACCAGCTGTGTCATACACAAGCTGTTTGTTCTTTTCTAAAGCTTTGATATCTTCTTCTGGAAGTACTTCCTTTAAATCATAACCTGCATTGATTGCCAGTAAGTATTTATACATATCGGCATTACAAACGGCTACATCGATTCTTCTTGAGGATACTTTCGTCTGAACTTCAAGCTCCATAATATAATAGTAGGAATTATCATAATCAAATGGCTGATCATAGTCTACTCTGACACCGCCATGATTGGTGATACCATCTTTTAAAAGCTCTGTTTCAAAATTCTTAAACCATGGAGAAGCGTCGGTTTCTTCCGTATTAAGTACACAGCACACATCCAGTCTTACCGGTTTGTGTCCCTGATAAAGCAGATTGGCAAATGTTCCAATCGTGAAGATGATAAAAATGGCTGCTAAGATATACCATTTAAAATAGTCCATGACGAATTTTAATTTTGCGAATCCTTTTAATCGTTTAAAAGTCTCGATATCTCTTTTTACTTCAAGCCAGAAAAAGGATGGAACCTTGTCTGCTTGTCTCTTTTCTTTCTTAGATCTTCCCATAATCGAATATCTCCTGTTTGCGATTTTTAGAATAAATCCTGGATATTGTCATAATCCATATAATCTTTGCTCTGATTATTTGATGTGCCAGGATTAAAGTTGTAAAAATCATCTTCTGCAAAGCCATCATCATTGGTTGGAAGATAAGGCTTAATAATAGAAGAAATAATAGTAGAACAGAACTGGCCAAGAAGACCAAAGATGATAAATAATAATCCTGGAAGATTCACAGTGATGAATATTCCACCAGCCATAACAAGAATCATAATAATTGTCATAGGTGCATGTTTGATGGAGAGGGTGAATGCCCATACTAAAATATCACGGTTTTTACGATCAAATTTTGCAAGGAGTGCATAAGCATAAATGGAGATGAACATCCATAAAAGAAAAAGCACTGCAAAAAATACCATAAAGAATGTAAAGATGCCTTTGCCCATGGCGTGGCATAAATAAACATCAAATGCAAGGAAAGCACCACAAAGTGTTAATGGGATTCCGAGAAGCATTCCCTGTTTGAGATTTTGTTTAAATGATTTGAAAAAGTCGTTCTTTAAATATCCTTCTTCCCCTAAAATTTTCTGAATCAAGGCGTAGTAAAGAGCGGTAATAGCAGGTCCGATTGTTACAATTGGCAGACAACAAAGAACAAATAAAAGATTGATGACAAATAAGTCAAACATTGTATCCATGGACTGCCAGAAAGGATTTTGTACGTTAAAAATTTTATTCCACATAGAAATGATCCTTCTTTCTTCTTATTTATATAGGTAAATTATATCAATGACTATTGTAACAAATGGAATGTGCATTTGCAAGGATATGTCAAAGGGTTGTCATAAAAACACGTTTTTTATAGATGTTGCTATATAGGCAATTTGCATAAAATAGGGTTTGGATTATAGAAATTATGTACGAATTCACTAAAATTAATTGACATCTCATGTATAGTGGTGCTAAAATTACCTATGTAAAACGTTTCTCATAATTATGCATAAGTTGTGCTCATATAATGACATATGCATGATCATTTCAAAGTCAGGAAGTCGCTAGCATCCAGACTTTGAGTCGGAAGAGGACATTACCGGCGAGAAACAAAAGATATCTGACTCTCGTCAGATATAAACGTATTAACTTTATTGTTACTTGAAGGAGAAATGACATGAAGAAAAAATTATTAGCACTCTTACTTGCAGTTGCTATGATCGGCACATTAGTAGCATGTGGCGGCGGCAAAACAAGCGACGGCGGTGACAAAAAAGCATCTTCTGGAGACGAAGTAGTATTAACAATCTTCAACTCCAAGAGTGAAATCCAGAGCCAGTTCGAAGAAATGGCTGCAGAATACTCTGATTCTCATGAAGGCGTAAAAGTAGAAGTATATTACAGCTCTGATACAGTAGCTGCTCATATGGCTACAAAATACTCCTCTAAAGAACCTTATGCACTTGCAATGGTAGATGCAAAAGATATCTACTCTTTAGGTGCTGACCACGCTTTAGATTTATCTGAAGAAAAATGGGTAGAAAACACAGAATACGCTATCGGTCTTGAAGATAAAGTATTAGGTTTCCCTGTTTGTGTAGAAGCTCGTGGTTTAATGTACAATGCTGATGCTATCAAAAACATCACAGGTGAAGATTTCGATCCTGCTAGCATCGCTACAACAGAAGACTTTGACGCTCTTTGCCAGAAATTAGTTGACGGCGGTATGGCTGCTCCAACTGGTATCATGAAAGAAGACTGGTCCTTAGCAGCTCACTTCTTAGCAGAATTCTTTGAAGAACAGGAAGACGTAGATGCTTACGTTGATTCTTTATACAAAGGTGAAGCTGACGTAGCTGGTAACGCTAAGTTCAACTCTTTAATGGATACATTTGACGTATTAAAGAAATACAACTACGCAGCTGATTCACCAGTAGCTGCAGAACGTGAAACATCTGAACAGAAACTTGCTGCAGGTGAAATCGCATTCATGTTCGGCGGAAACTGGGATTGGTCTTTAATTGCTGAATACGAACCAACAGAAAACCTTGGTATGTGTGGTGTTCCTGAAACATCTGACAACTCTGGTTCTGAATACTTAGTTGGTGGCGGTTCTAAATATTTCATGATTGACAATTCCGAATACACAACAGACGAACAGAAACAGGCTGCAAAAGACTTCCTTAACTGGTTAGTATTTGAAGAAGATGGTAACAAATTCCTTACAGAAAAATGTGCTTTAGTACCTGCTTACTCTAACATCGATGCTTCCGCATTAGATCCATTAAGCAAATCTGTAAAAGCATACGCAGATGCTGGTAAATTAATCCCATCTTACAACTATGCTCCAGATGATCACTACGCTGTAGTTGGTGCTGCTATGCAGAAATACTTAGCTGGTGAAGCTGACCGTGCTGCATTTGCTGAAGAAATCGTTAATTACTGGAAATCTACAACTCCTGTAGAAAAATAATCAGTAATTGAGATTATTTGAAAAGAAAAACAATTAAGATTTAAAGGATCCGGTCAGGAGGCTAGCGTCCTGACCGGATATTTTTTAGGAGGATTATTATATGGATACAAATAGTATGTCCTACAAAACCAAAAACTTTTTGATGTTTGCAGGCGTAACAACATTTGTATTTGTAGCAGTAGTAATCGCACCATTCGTGTATGGTCTTTACCTTACATTAACAAGCTGGGATGGTGTATCCCTCAACAAACCTTTCGTAGGTTTAGCTAACTACTCTGCTACATTTGCAGACACTGCTTATTGGCAGGCAATGGGTAGAACAATGATCTACACATTAATCGCTGTAGTTTTAGTTAATATCGTAGCTTTTATCTTAGCATTCTTAGTAACAAGTGGTGTTAAGGGACAGAACTTCTTCCGTGCAGGTTTCTTCGTACCTAACTTAATCGGTGGTATCGTTCTTGGTTACGTATGGAAATTCGTATTTAACCGTGCATTCGTTGCAGTTGGTGAAGCATTATCTGTAGGTGCTTTAAAAACTTCCTGGTTATCTACACCAAAAGGAGCTATGCTCTGTTTAATTATCGTAGCTGTATGGCAGTATGCTGGTTACATGATGTTAATCTACGTAGCTGGTTTCATGAGCGTTTCTAACGACGTTATCGAAGCTGCTAAAATCGATGGATGTACAAATATGCAGACAATCGTTCATATTTCTGTACCTTTAATGGTATCTTCCTTCGTACAGTGTTTATTCTTAACATTAACAAGATGTTTCATGGTTTACGATGTAAACTTATCCTTAACAAAGGGCGAACCATTCAACTCTTCTGTAATGGCTGCTATGCACGTATACAACCAGGCGTTCACATATAAGAACTTTGGTACAGGTCAGGCAGAAGCTCTTATCTTATTCGTTGTTTGTGCTGTAGTTGGTATGGCACAGGTATATATTGGAAAGAAAGCGGAGGTGTCAGCATAGTATGGAAACTTTAAATGAAAAAGCTGCACGTAATCAAAAGATCGCCGCAGTCGTAAAAATTTGTTTATTACTCGTATTATTCGTTGCGTTCGTATTTCCATTTATCCTTGTAATCGTCAACGTATTCAAAGTTAAAGCGGATATCACAATGAATCCAATGGCTTTAGTTGGTGCTCATGGATTTACAATGCAGAACTTCCCTAACGCTATGGAAAAGATGCACTTCTGGAGATCCTTCGGTAACTCCGCTTGCATCACAATCATTTCTACAGCATTAACATTATTATTAGCTGCTATGGCTTCTTACGTATTAGTACGTAACAACTGGAAAGCTTGTGGATTATTATTTGGTGCTATGATCGCTTCCATGGTTATCCCATTCCAGGTATTAATGATCCCATTAGTATCTTTATATGGTGGTATCCTTGGTTTATTAGGACATAGAGCTACATTAATCTTCATGCACGTTGGTTTCTCTTTATCTATGGCAACATTCATGTTCCATGGAGCAATCAACACTAACGTACCTATCGCATTAGAAGAAGCTGCTACAATCGATGGATGTTCTAAATGGCAGACATTCTGGCAGATCGTATTCCCATTATTAAAGCCAACAATTGCAACTGTTGCTATCATCGATGCAATGGCTTTCTGGAACGACTACTTACTTCCATCCCTTGTACTTACAGCTAAGGAATTATACACAATTCCTATCGCAACACAGGTATTCTACGGAACATATTCTACAGATATCGGTTTAATCATGGCTGCATTACTTTTAGCAATGCTTCCTATCTTAATCCTTTACGTATTCTTACAGAGATTCATCGTTGAAGGTGTTACATCCGGTGCTGTTAAATAATCTGAACGTGATTTTGATTATTTAGATATTATATAAGCTGGCTGCACATTTGGACCGTGTGCAGCCAGTTTTAATATAAGGAGATTGTATTATGAATTATGAGCAGGAATTAGAAAAATCATTAAAGGAATTAAAAAGAGTGACAGGACTATCTCTTTCCGTTGATTTAGAGGATGCGATTAATCTCGAAGACACAGTCAAACAGATTCGAGCACTGTCTACTGCTTTTAAAGAAAAAAATAATAAAAACCTCATTATGCGTAAATGGATTACTGGCAATATGAGTGAAGATGAGTTCTATGATATTGCCAAGAAGCTTCATATTCCGTTTGAGGAAAAAAGAATTTTATATTTAATCAAAACACAAAATAACAGTGAAGAAGTAATTATGATCTTGAAAAATCTCTTTCCGAGCAATTCGAATATGTGGCTCCTTCCTGTTAATAGTTCCGATATTATCTTGTTACAAAGCTTTTATCGTAAAGATCCAGATCCAAGAAAAACATCTTTTGAAATTGTAAATACAGTAAGCTCAGAAGCATTTACCCAGATTAAGATTGCTTACAGTGGAATTACTGAAAAAATTAATGACTTACCAAAGGCTTATCAGGATGCAGAATTTTCCATGAACGTAGGTGAAATCTTCGGTATGGATGAGTATGTTTATGGATATGATCAGTTAGGTATTGGAAGAATCTTATATGATGTTCCGATTGGATTATGTGGAGATTATATTCGCGAAAACTTAGATTTTAGTCTCTTAAAAGAGAATACCCAGGTGTTTGAAGCAGATATGTTATATACTGTGAACTGTTTCCTTGATAATAACTTAAACATTGCTGAAACAGCGAGACAGCTTCACATTCATCGTAACACACTTCTTTATCGATTAGAGCAGATCGAGAAGGAAACGGGACTTGACATCAGACAGTTTAATCAGGCGATGATCTATAAGATTTCATCTTTGATTTTGCTGAAATTCCCAGAGATAATTAAATAGAAGAGATAAGGGAGAAGTAGTAGAAATACTACTTCTTTTTTGTTTTGCCTATTGTTCGGATAGAGTTCTGCTTGCTAGAACTCTTTCGCCGAGCGCGGTCGCATCTGCGACATCTACATTGCGTGCGAGTGTGATTCTATTTCTTATACTTGGACAACGTCCAAGTATAAGAAAACCCCACAACAATCGTTGTGGGGTTTTCAGGGGTATAATTTAATAGGAATGTAATATGTTTTTTATCTTAGTTTGTAATAGTTTTTTCTGTTTCCTTGTCGAATACATGAATCTTGTTCATGTTTAAGGAGAACTTAGCGTCGCTACCTGTTGTGTATTTTGTGTCAGAAGCTGTACGACATGTTAACTGTGTACCTTCAAGATCGAAGTATAAGTAAACTTCAGCACCGAGTAATTCGAAGAAGTTAACTTTAGCAGAAATAGCGTGTCCACCAGCGATTTCAGCATCTGTAGCTTCGTTTACGTCTTCTGGACGGATACCAACAACTACTGTCTTGTTAACGTAGTCTTTTAATGCAGCCTGCTTAGCAGCTGGTACTGCGAATGTGGATTCACCAATTTTGATTGTTTTACCACCATCAATAACTACAGCATCCATGAAGTTCATCTGTGGAGAACCGATGAATCCAGCAACGAATAAGTTGTTTGGTTTGTTGTAAAGGTTAGCTGGTGTATCTACCTGCTGAATCCAACCATCTTTCATAACTACGATTCTTGTACCAAGAGTCATAGCTTCTGTCTGGTCATGTGTTACGTAGATGATTGTTGCGCCTAAGTTCTGGTGAATCTTAGAAATTTCAACTCGCATCTGTACACGTAATTTAGCATCTAAGTTGGAAAGAGGTTCGTCCATTAAGAATACTTTAGGGCTACGAACGATTGCACGACCCATAGCAACTCGCTGTCTCTGACCACCGGATAAAGCGTTTGGTTTACGATCTAATAAAGCGTCAAGACCAAGGATACGAGCAGCTTCACGTACTTTAACGTCGATTTCGTCTTTAGGTACTTTACGTAATTTTAAAGAGAATGCCATGTTATCATATACTGTCATATGTGGATATAAAGCATAGTTCTGGAATACCATAGCGATATCTCTGTCTTTTGGTTCGATGTTGTTCATAAGAACGCCGTCAATTTTGAATTCACCGTCTGTGATAGATTCAAGACCAGCGATCATACGAAGTGTTGTAGATTTTGCACATCCAGATGGACCTACGAAGATGATAAATTCTTTATCTTCGATTTCAAGGTTGAAGTCATGTACTGCATGGTATCCGTTAGGATAGATTTTCTGGATGTTTTTTAAAGATAAGTTTGCCATTTGATTGCCTCCTAATACAATTCCTATTACTGTTTCATTCTATAACCTATTTTATTCAAAAGTGGATTTGTACACAATGTTGCAATTATATAAAAAAGGTAAAGAATATATGGTCAATTCGTATATTCGTAATATTAATATATAATGATAAAATTACAATGTGAAATTTCGTAGGAATGAAATTAGTATTACTCAATTGGAGGTAGATTGAAATGGGCACATATGATGTAACAGCTTTAGGCGAATTATTAATTGACTTCACTGAAAATGGAATCAGTTCTCAGGGTAATCCAGTTATGGAAGCTAACCCAGGTGGAGCTCCATGTAACGTGTTATCTATGTTAAATAGATTAGGAAAGAAAACAGCATTTATCGGTAAAATCGGTAGAGATATGTTTGGCGATCAGTTAAGAGCAGCTTGTGAAGAAGTAGGTATCGACACAAAAGGCTTAATGACAGACGAAGAAGTACATACAACACTTGCATTTGTACATACTTTAGAAGGCGGCGACAGAGAATTCTCCTTCTATCGTAATCCAGGTGCAGATATGATGTTAAAAGAAGAAGAAATTGATTACGATTTAATCAACAACAGCAAGATTTTCCACTTTGGTTCTTTATCTATGACAGATGAACCTTGCTTATCTGCTCAGAAAGCAGCTATGGCAGCAGCAGAAAAAGCTGGTTGTATCATGTCCTTCGATCCAAACCTTCGTCCTCCATTATGGAAAGACTTAGCAGATGCGAAAGTAGCAATCGAATACGGTTTAGAACATTGCCAGATTCTTAAGATTTCTGATAATGAAATCCAGTGGTTAACAGGCAAAGAAGATTATGATGAAGGTATCGCAATCGTTCGCGAAAAATATAATATTCCATTAATCGTATTATCCATGGGTCCAGACGGAAGCCGTGCATATCACAACGATTTAAGAATCGAAGTTCCAGCATTCAAAAACCCAGCAACAATCGAAACAACAGGCGCTGGTGATACATTTGGTGCATGCGTACTTAACTACGTATTAGAACATGGATTAAGAGATTACACAGAAGAAGAATTAGTTGAGATGATCACATTCGCTAATGCAGCAGCTTCTCTTGTAACAACAAAGAAAGGTGCTTTAAGAGTAATGCCTACTAAAGCAGAAGTAGACGAATACTTAGCAAGCATGCAGTAAGAGGCCACCTCTATTTAGTATTAAATAGTTGTATATAGAAAACGCCATCACATTTTGTGGTGGCGTTTTTGCCTTTTGTAAGGCTTTCATGTATAATAATAGGTAAGAATGAAACACGAAATGGAGAAAACGGATGATTATCAAGAGAAACATTTTATTTGATCCGGCGAATGAAGAGAGAATACTTCATATTTATCTTCCAGACGGATATGAAGACAGTGACAAACGTTATCCTGTTATGTACTGCTTCGATGGACATAACCTGTATTTAGACGAGGACGCAACCTACGGAAAGAGCTGGGGATTTAAACAGTTTTTAGATTCCTGGGAAAAAGAGCTCATTATGGTAGGCGTTGAGTGCAGCCATACAGATCGTCTCAATGAATACAGCCCATATGACAATAAGGGCGGATTTTTAGGCGAGCTTACCGGAAAAGGACATGAAACATTAGACTGGATGGCCAATACCTTAAAGCCAATGATTGACAAAGAATACAGAACTTATTCCTTTAGAGAAGCAACAGCAATCTGTGGATCTTCTATGGGAGGAATCATGGCAATTTATGCTGGGGTAGCATTTAGCGACACCTTTAGCAAATGCGCCTGCATCTCGAGTGCAATTTCCTATTGTATGAAGCCTTTGCTTGCAGATATTGAATCTTATGATATTGCGGAAGATACAAAATTTTATTTATCCTGGGGCGAACATGAAGGTGGACCATGGAAGGTGGCACCAGATGTAGACTCAAGGGCTGCAATCAATAATAATAAAGTAGCGAAACATTTACAGGAGAAGGGGGCTCTTACACGCGTGGTTTATCAGCCTGATGGAAATCATTGTGAAGCATCCTGGGAATTACTCGTTCCTGAATTTATGGATTATCTTTGGCTTAACAGATAAAGATTAATAAGAATAAATGCAAAAATGCGTACTGAGAAATTGAATCAGTACGCATTTTTTGTTAGGAAACATTATTATAGAAGATTTACATATGAGCCTTTGGAAGGGTAAATCCATAGCCTTTTACTTCGTTTACACGGGTTACTACCATGAAGCATTCAGGATCAATGGTGTGGATAAGGCGTTCAATTTTAGGAAGCTCACGATTGGAGATAACACTGTATACAAGCTGAGTCTGTTCATGAAGATATCCACCCTCACAGTCCATTAAAGTAACACCACGGTCACCGTGTTTTAAAATTGCTTCTGTAATTTCTTTATGTTTTTTGCTGACAATCTTTAGTTCTGTTCTTGTGGAACCAAGAATCATTACTTTATCAAGAATGATTGTATAAACAATAATCAGAATGATACCATATAAAATTTTATTCACCGGGTGAAGGGTAACCTGTCCAAGTAAGATGGCAAAGTCAACGATATACAT
>JAKSRP010000010.1 GCA_024403555.1 Lachnospiraceae bacterium
ATACAGATTTTTGTTTTGCAAGCCACTCTTTATTTTCACCAATACCACGGATTGTCAACATAATATGTGCATGCGGATTACCATCATCTTTATCATGCAAAGCCCAGTCTGCAATCATTCCTTTTGAAACAAAATTCTCCTGAATATATTTTCTTACACATTCAATCTGTTCTGCTCTGGTCATTTCTATTGGTAGAGAAACTTCTATTTCTCTCGCAAACTGTGCATCTGATCGTTTTTCAATACTCTGAACATCGTTCCACAATTTCTCTCTATCTAAAAAGCGTTCCGGTGCATTCTCTGGAAGAAGTATCTCTGACATTACAACACCTTTTTTTCTATTAAAATCATGTGTCAGTCCTGTTTCTTCGTTGTATAGTTTTTCTCCTGAACGATAGGCTGCAGAAGCAATAGCAGATCTGCCACCCTTGCGATTGATGATTTTAATTGAACAATGATATATTGACATTTTCGCATACCTCCTTCCTTATATATTTCTTTGCGAAATGGAAATCTATGGGATTCCATAAGGGCAACGCCCTTTGGTGCTGTCTGCATAAGACCCGCCGACGGAACGAGCCCGGCAGCTCATAAGAACTGACCGGTCACCAAATGGTGAACTTATGTCATGTGGGCTGCGCCCACATATAAGTGCGCCCTTACTACGTAATGGAATCCGGGAAAATACTTCTAAAGAGAATGTTTTATCGAATCTAACCTGCCACTTCATTCATTGCTTTGGAAAAATACTTTCCATTTGTTTCCTGCTTTTTCAAGAAATTCATGAATCGAATTTTATCTTCTTCGCTAAATTCTCTACCAAGAACAGATTCTGCAATTCCGCCGATCTCAATCAATCTTCTAGTACGTCTTTTTCGATCTTCTTCTGATTTTCTTTTTTTCAAATCTCGCTCTCTGGCTTTTAACTGTTCCTGTTTTCTAATGTTCTCTTCAATTCTTTCGTCAATTGTTTTTCTAGCCATTATTTACTCCTTCCCATACAGGTTTTCTAACATCTCAAGAATCATACGGAGAGATTCCAATCTGCAATCTTCTAATCCCTCCAGATTAGGATTACGATTAATTGCTTCTGCAATTTCCTTTACCTGCTTTCTTATCTCATCAAACACGCGAATATTTCCTTTGATCATCACATTCTGATATAAGCAACTTTCAATAAAATACTTCGACTTTGGAAGACCAGTTAATGCAATTCTGGATTCGATCAATTTCTTTTCTTTCTCAGAAACTCTAAAGTTCATCGTAACATTTCGTTTTCTATTTTTCTTCTTTTTCTGCTCCTGTTTTTTACCATCTGACATGGTAACTCTTCTGAAAATCTTATCCATTATTTATTCCTCCCCACTGAATGCTTTATCAAGGCTATTTGCCATCTCTCGCTGTACAGAAGGATACAAATGAGAATATCTTTCTGTAATCGTCACACTTTCATGACCTAATCTTTCTGCAATCTGAATTGGCGAATAACCAAGATTAATCAACAAGGCACAACTGGAATGTCTAAGATCGTGAATACGAATTCTTTTCACTCCTGATATACGACACCCACGATCCATCTCATGATGGAGATAACTTTTGGTCACTGCAAAGATGCGGCTATTTTCATCCACTTTATAAAGAGAATCGAAGAATTCTTCCATCTCCACACACAGAAATTCTGGGAGGTCGATGAGTCGATTTCCTTTTTCTGTTTTCGGTGAAACAATCATTTTCTCTCCTTTTATCACCTGAAAGTTTTTGTTAATTCGCAAAATACGTTTCTCAAGATCAAAATCTGCCTTTGTAAGTGCCAATAATTCGCCACAGCGGATTCCAGTCCAGTAAAGAATCTGAAATGCATAGTAGGAAATCGGTTTATCCTTCATTACTTCAGAAAACTGCAAATATTCTTCCTTTGTCCAGAAAAGCATTTCCTGTGCTTTAGCTCTTCCCATCTTCTTATTAACGATGCAAGGATTCTTAGGAAGATCATAATATTTGACTGCATGGTTAAAAATCGCATTCAGCTGATTCTGTATTGTTCTAAGATAGGTTGGAGAATATCCTTTCCCATTCCCATCTCTCAGACCAAGTAACGCATTCTGCCACTGAAGGACATCCGTAGATGTCACTTCAGATAGACTTTTATTCTCAAAATATGGCCTGATGTGAGTGTTAATGATGTTTTCCTTTGTAGCAAATGTACTGGCCTTTATCTGTGGCTTCAGATCATCCATATAGATGTCTACAAACATCCCAAATCCCATATTAATGTCTTTCGTTTTCTTAGCCAGAAATTCTCTTTCATATGCCAATGCTTCTTTCTTCGTAGCAAATCCTCTTTTTTCATGTTTCCTGCGAATCCCTTTCCAATCTGTATAGTAACAGGCAACACGCCAGCTATTTCCTTTATATCCATTCCATTTGTCTTTATAAACTGCCATTATGCCACACCTCCATATAAGCGATAATTAAGCTCCTTACCCATAAAATAAATGATATTTCCTCTGCACATTTCAATTAAACGACTGGCGATCGCCTCATCAAAATTAATGAGCTCATCCGGTGTTTTTTCTGTACTAATGATGATTGGAAGATTATTGTTATATCGATAATTCACAATTTCATAAATGATATTGACATCTGACTCTGTAATCTTCCCTTTCAAAAAGTCATCAATGAAAAGAACCGAAGCATTCTTATATCTGCTTAACTCTCGATTATATTTTTCCGAATCAAGTATGGAAGCTTTTAATTCTGTCATCTCATCTCGATAACCCATATATATTACAGCTGTTCCATCATGAATGAGTTGTATGCTGCATGCCGTTCCTAAATGTGTTTTTCCTGCTCCTACCTGTCCACAAAGCATAAGTGAATTGTAACGTTCATTCTTAAAAGTTAAGAATTCATCTGCATATCTTTCAACCGTATACTTTGCATCCATTAAAATCGGATTATTTTCCGTATAATAATTCTGAAAAGTCTTTTCCTTGAATTCCTTTGCAAGGCCACTTCTCTCCAGACGTTCCATGGCAATTTTAATTTCCTGGCACTTACAAGGTGCACAATATTCATGCCCGTCTCTTATTGTGAAAACATAGCCTACATCATTACACACTGGACATTTATCTTTTTCTTTATTCTCAAAACTCATAATCTACCTTCTTTCCTGAATCAATTCCACCATTCGTTCCGAATGCTTGGATGTTTGTGTTGCTGGGATCGCTACTTTATTGTTGTATTTGTGTTCTTCACACCAATCTGAAATTCTCTTTTTATTCAGACATCCATGATATGGCTTTGTAAGGATCCTGTGAATCACACTATCTACAATAGAAACACCATATATAGAAACCAATTCCTGATATTCGCTTTCAGTAAGGATTTCCTGATCCAACTGATACTTCACAATATCTGTGTGTCGCGTTTCGTTACTACACTCTCCTATACTAACCTGACCTATACTATCCTGACCTACACTACACTGTGCGGCCCATGTGCCGTCCGTGGACGGTCCAGATTTTTTCCCTATATCTGATCTGGTTTTTGCTTCAAGAAGCTCCAAATCTGGAAGAACCTGAACTAACAAATCTTTATAAATGCTATCTTTTTTTCGATCTGCGCGAATTTTATTGCTTTCACGCCAATCCATGATATACGACACCAGATCCTCGTTGAGAATTACAATAAATTTTTTACTATAAAGAATTCTTAGGTCATCTTCTGATGCCTTAATCAAATTCATAACCGGATATGCTTCTACAACTCCATCGTCATCCGCGTTCAGGCAAAGATGAAAATATAGATTCTGCGAAGAAGGCGGCATCTTTAAGAATCTGGCACTTTCCACAATTCGTTTTGAAATCATTCTTCTATCTGCCATATGGCTTATACCTCCTTTCATTTTTCGATTGAAAAGATGCACTTACCATGCTAATATGAATTTGCGAGATTGCATGCCAGCAATGGTATGTGCTGCCCCTTTTCGAAGGGGCTTTTTTCTTTTTAATTGTCCCATCAATGTGCACCTGTTCTTAGACAAGCCTCTTCATACCAGATTCGATTTACTTTACCTGCAACTACAATTGCGCGAGGATTCTGTTCTTTCATCTCCTTGTTCAACTGCTTAATAACCTCATAAGCTTTCGCTCTTGAAACTCCAAGATCAAAAATAACAGTTTCCACACCTACAAATAATGGTAAACGTTCTTCTTTCATTCGTTTGTCTCCTTTCTTTATATCTCAACGTTCTATTTCAGACATATTTTTATATCTGTATAATGATAATACAGCCAAAACTATTCTTTGTCAATAACAAAAGATATATTTTTATGTCTATTTCATTCATTTCTCTTTATTTTTTATGTCTGTTATGATAAAATGAAGTTACATTTTTTAGAGTAAGGAAACATATACATATGAAACTTGGAGAAAAAATCAGAAGATTAAGGGTTATGGCAGGGCTTACCCAAAAAGAATTAGGAAAAAAGATAGGATTTTCAGCAGCTACTGCCGACTCCCGAATGAGAAAATATGAAAGCTGCCAGATGGCACCTAAAGAAGATATAAGAACCAAACTTGCAGAAGTTCTTGATGTAGATATGTCTGCTTTGTCAGATATTGATATCCAAACATACGAAGATGTAATGCATGTTCTCTTCCTCCTGGAAGAAGAATTTGGAATGAAAATCGAAAGAACTACAGAGAAAACCAGTCTGGTGTTTGATAATAATGCAAACACAGCGTCTATTCTGAATGGATATCTTTATATATGGGACGCGCAAAAGAGAAAATATGAGCAGTCTATTGATGAAGTAAAAGACGAAGCAGAAGATCAATATAAAAGATGGAAGGCTCGCTTTCCAAAAGATATCCAATCATACTGTAGTGATCAGTTGTATAAACTCAGCCAATTCTATGCGCCATTTGTACAAGCAGCACAAGAGTCCGGATGTACGATTTCTACTGTATCTGACTTTATTGTTCAGATCAGAGAATTATGCCAATGTCCTCTTACCATAGAATCAGAAACCAAATTATATAAACCTGGTGATGGTGCTCTGGTACTGACATTTCTCCTCTCCGAACTTCTTGCGCCAGAGCAAGCTGAGACACACAAAAGATTCGGTGAATATCTCTACATGCTTTCCGTAATGGAATCTTTCGGAATGCTTATTGATAAGGATCTTTTCACCACAGAATGTGGCACACAAATCTCTTATACTTTACATATGAGTACTTTAATGGCTCTGAAGTCAATTATTCGGGACATTCAGCGCTTCGAGAAGCAGGCAGATAGCAATGATTGGGATAAAGAAATGTTTGAGATGGATTATGAAGATACACTCAGACAATTTAACATAAGTATTGCTGAAAACATTTGATCTGAGAGGTAAAATACTATGACAGATATTTTTGATATTTCCCAATTTGATTCCTATAGAGAAGATAACCGCCGTGAAGTCAAAAAGGCTCGCGATGGCCTTCCAGTTTCACTTTGGGATACATACTCAGCCTTTGCTAATTGCTATGGAGGTGTCATAATCCTTGGAGTAAAAGAAGGAAAAGATGGTAGTTGGCATACAACAGGATTAAAAAATGCATCCAAACTCCAAAAAGAATTTTGGGATATTATAAATAATACTAAGAAGGTCAGCATCAATCTCCTCACTGAAGATGCAGTAGAAATTTATGAGTATAACGACGATATCATCATGGTAATCCATGTTCCTGCAGCACGCAGAGAACAGAAGCCGGTTTTCATTAATGATGATATGTTTGGTGGTACTTTCCGAAGAAATTATGAAGGTGACTACCATTGTACTCGTATTCAGGTTAAAACGATGCTTCGTGATCAGGCCGATGATACTATAGATATGTCTGTTCTTGATAATTTAAACATGGATATTTTTAACATGGACTCCGTCCGAGGTTACAGAAATACCTTTGCCGGACTGAAAGACGGGCATCCATTTCTAAGACTAGATGACAATGAATTCTTACGCAGCATCGGAGCTGCTGCAATCTCTGACAAGGACAATCAACTGCATCCAACAGCCGCTGGCCTGTTAATGTTTGGAAATGAATATGATATTGTTCGTCAATTTCCTGATTATTTTTTGGATTATCGCGCTTTACTTGACCCTAACATTCGCTGGACAGATCGCATCAACTCCAGTTCCGGTGATTGGTCAGGTAATATTTTCGATTTTTATTTCCGTGTCTACAATAAATTAAAGCAGTCTCTGAATGTTCCTTTTAAGTTATCAGGACTCACTAGAATCGACGATACCCCTATGCATGAAGCCATTCGTGAAGCTCTTGCCAATTGTTTAATAAATGCAGATTACTTTGGTTCCAGAGGAATTGTAATCACTCTCCAGCAGAATCAGATTATGCTTTCTAATCCTGGCTATAGCAGAACAGGAAAAGTTCAGATGATTCGAGGAGGAGTTTCAGATCCTAGAAACCGAGGCCTTATGAAAATGTTTAATCTCATTGATATTGGTGAACGTGCTGGAAGCGGTATTCCACATATTATTAATATATGGCAAGATGAAGACCTAAAAGATCCTATCATTCAAGAGGAATTTGGTTCAGATCGTACCAGCCTAATTTTATCGCTTGAAAAAAAACAAGCGATAAAAACAAGCGATAACGAACGTTCTTCTTCTCCTGTAAGAGGAAAGAAAACGATAGAAAATCAACAAAAGATCTTAGAATATTTAAAGGATAACGGTCGTTCCAAATGCTCAGACATCGCTATTTTCCTCAATCTTAGCGAAGCACGCACACGAGCACTCCTCTCTGGAATGGATGAAATAGAGGCTGTTGGAAGTAATCGAAATAGAACCTACCGAATCAAATAAAAAGTGGCGTTTATCGCTTGAAAAAAAACAAGCGATAAACGCCATTATTTTATTATTTTCAGTGGCTCAAAAACTCTCCTTATAGATTCTGATTCCATGAAAAATATCATATAAAATTTTTCAATCCAAAAGTGGAAAATCTTTTTTTCAAAATATGGTAGACATTTTGTAGACGTAAAAAACGGAGAGCCTTATAAATAAAGGCTCTCCGCTGTTTTTTTATTATTCGAACTCAATTGTTTCTGGTGGTTTGGATGTTAAATCATAGAACACTCTGTTAACGCCACGAACTTCTTTGATAATTCGGTTCATTACGATCTGAAGTACTTCAAATGGAAGGTCTGCTGCTTCTGCTGTCATGAAGTCGATGGTTCTTACTGCACGAACAGCTACTGCGTAGTCGTAAGTTCTTTCATCACCCATAACACCTACAGATCTCATATTTGTAAGTGCTGCAAAGTACTGGTTTGGCATCCATGGTGCTTCTACGCCATGTTCTTCCTTGTAAGCCTTTGCTGCTTTGTCTACTTCTTCTCTATAAATATAGTCTGCATCCTGTACGATGCGTACTTTATCGCCTGTTACTTCACCAATGATACGGATTCCAAGACCTGGGCCTGGGAATGGCTGACGGTATACTAAGAATTCAGGAAGTCCAAGTTCAAGACCCGCTTTACGAACTTCATCTTTGAATAAGTTACGAAGTGGTTCAATGATTTCTTTGAAATCTACGAAATCTGGAAGACCACCTACGTTGTGATGAGATTTGATTACTGCAGATTCTCCACCTAAACCGGATTCTACAACGTCTGGGTAGATTGTTCCCTGAGCAAGGAAATCAACAGCACCGATTTTCTGTGCTTCTTCTTCAAAGATACGGATGAATTCTTCACCGATGAGTTTACGTTTTTCTTCTGGTTCTGTAATACCAGCTAATTTTGCATAATATCTTTCCTGTGCGTTAACACGGATGAAGTTGATATCAAAGTTACCCTTTTCACCGAAGATACCTTCTACTTCATCACCTTCGTTCTTTCTCATAAGACCGTGGTCAACGAATACACAAGTAAGCTGTGGTCCGATTGCCTTTGCAAGTAAAGCTGCAAGTACGGAAGAATCTACACCGCCGGAAAGAGCAAGTAATACTTTACCTTCTCCAACCTTTTCACGGATTGCCTGTACCTGGGATGCAACGAAGTCGTCCATTCTCCAGTCACCTGCACAGCCACAGATGTTACGAACAAAGTTAAAGATCATCTTTGTTCCTTCTGGTGTGTGAAGTACTTCTGGATGGAACTGAATACCATATAATTTCTTTTCTGCATATTCAGCTGCTGCAACTGGACAGTCTTTTGTATGTGCGATGGATACAAATCCTTCACCCATAGCACTGATATAATCAAAGTGGCTCATCCAACAGGTTGTTTCTTCTGGAACTCCTGCAAATAATGGAGATTCTGTATTCACCTTAATATGTGTTTTACCGTATTCCTGAACATCTGCACGTTCAACCTTACCGCCTAAGATATGCTGCATAAGCTGAGCACCGTAGCATAAACCAAGTACTGGAATACCTAATTCAAATAATTCTTTTGTATAAGTTGGAGCACCTTCTTCATAGCAGCTGTTTGGTCCGCCAGTTAAGATAATGCCCTTTGGATTCATCTCTTTGATCTTTTCAATATCTGTTTTATAAGAATAAATTTCACAGTATACGTTACATTCACGAACACGTCTTGCAACTAACTGATTATACTGTCCACCGAAGTCGACAACGATGACTAATTCGTTCTGCATTTGCAACCTCCTAATAGTGTAAAAAATGAGTAGGCTTCAATTATATCAAAATTACCAGCCTTTTGCTAGAAATATTTTTTGATTCCTTTTACGATTCCTTTTGCAACTTTATCTACCTGAGTATCGGATGTAGATGATTTACGGTCACCTACTTCAATATCAACGGATGCAATCGTAGAATAAGATGTCTGTGTCAAATCAATTGCCATTCGGCCAGAGCTAAAAATCTTTACTCCGGAATCTTTTAAGCCGGCAACAAGTTCTTTTCCTAATGCTTCATGCTTTTTATAATTGCTGCTTACCGGGCTCATCTTACGATATTTCCCATCCGGTACACCAATGTAAAATGCACCTTTGTTTGATGTTGTAGAATCATAATGAATCGCAATATGACAATCTGCATGCGCATTTGCCATGACAGTTCTTGCTACGTTGTCAAGCTGAATATCACTATCCTGACGAATCATTAAAACATTATAGCCTTCTGCTAATAATTTGCTCTTTACTTTTTTTGCTACAGCTAAATTACAGGATGCTTCGGATTTAGATCCAACCGTTGTACCGCCGCTAACAGCTGTTGCATATTTAGAACCTGCGGAAGTACTTCCTCCCGTAACCTTTGCGGATCCATCTGGATGGCATAAAGTTTTTTTGCTAGCGCCACCTTTTGTACCATGTCCGGCATTCACTGCAACTGTGATTCCTTTTTTATTCTTTGTTGCATAATATTTTACGCCTGGATCAGAATGAATTTCGGAATTTTTCGCATATTTCCAGCTTGTCTTCCAAACAATAAGTTTTACTTTTCCACTCCATTTAGAATAAGTTGTTACTCCGTCTACTGTTTGATAACAGCGCATACGAATCCATGTATTTGCTTTTGTGGACACTTTATCTTTTGCAATTGTTGTGGATACAGTAGCCGCTTTCTTTACCTTTACCGTTGTAGCTTCACTGTAATCACTGTTTGTGGAATACTGAATCTGATAACCAGTAACACCTGATACTTTTCCCCATTTAATAGTCACATCACCTTTGCCTTTTCGACTAACTGTGCTGATAGATGGTGCCTTAATCGTTGTATCTTCTGCAAATGTTACCATCGAAAAGCTCATGATTACAAGCAATGCTAATGTTAATAATGCTGCAATTTTCTTCATGTTTCATTCTCCTCTTATTATTTCATAAACTGATCAATTGCTTTGTTCAGTTGATTGATTGCTTCCATGTCACCATCCTGGACCGCATCTACGATACAATGTTCAATATGGTCTTTTAATATGACTTTTCCGGTATTATTCAATGCCGATTTTACTGCGGCCAGCTGAATAAGCACTTCTGAACAGTCTCTTCCATCTTCCACCATTCGTTTAACGGACTCTAGATGACCGATTGCCCGGGAAAGACGATTTATGACTGCCTTTGTATGTGCATGACTATGCGTATGCCCGTGCCCAGATTCATGACTGTGAGCAATTCCATGTTCATGCATGTATTCATGATTCATATTTTCATGATCCATTATTTCTTATGCCTCCAGTAAATCTTTGTTACCAGTTTCTCTCCGGTATTCTTATCTTCCTTAATTCGGATTTTTAAAATATCTCCTTCACTAGAAGTCTTCATAATAGTCTTTAAGGCATTATAAGTAACACGGTAATTATTAATCTGTGCCCCTACTCGCATACGATAAAATTCTCCATCCACAGATCCAATAAAGATTGCTTCTGTATCGTATACATCTAAATTATTGCTGCTAGAGACAGCACTCACACCTGGCGTATAAACATAAAAGCTTTCATAGGAATTTCCCATAACAAGTGTCTTGCCGATTTCCTTAATTTCAAGGGCACTGTCTTCCGGACCATAATAATAAATTATAAATCGATCATCGCCCTTTGCATAATGCTTTCGAAGCGTTTCTTTGATGCTGTCTAAAACCGTCGCATAATAATTTTCTGTTCCATTTACATAGAATTCATCATCTTTATCGAGTTTTTCAGCGGTATAAAACAAAGACTTCTTCGAAAATACGACTTTATAACCATTATCCTTATCGATGGATACATTCTGCTCTAAAGCAAGATTCCATCCTGTTGTGTCTTCAATCCCTTTGATCAGCTTTTCTGGTGTCAGTTTCCCGGTATAAGCCATGTTGTAAGCACCATAATCATCTCTGCTTCCAACATACACCTTTGTCATCTTAATAATTTCTGTTGTTTTTGCTGTTTCGTCTTTCTCTTCCTTTTTATCACGTCCACATCCAGTAAACATCATAAGAATCATACATAAGACGACAGCAAGCACGAAATATCTTTTTTTCATTTCTACTCACCCCTGTCTATTTCCATTCAGACACAATCTGCTGATATACCTCAAAAAATGGTCTGTTCTGTTCTTTTGCAAGCATAGCAACGCTTTCATATTCTGGATATGCTCGTTCAAATCCTTCCCCGTCGCTGCAGACCTTTACGCTTACTTCTCCCATACTAGTGGCAAATGTTTCGTTTCTGCGTCTTAATACCGTTCGTTCCATCTTCATTTTGCGAATGCCGATGGTTGTTGTTTCAGTAAAAATGATATCTTCCAGCTCAGAAACTTTGGATTCGTCACAGATTACATTTAACAAATAAGCCGGGCGGTTCTTTTTCATAAATACCGGAATATAATGCACATCTCTTGCTCCGGCTGCCATGAGACGCTCCATAGTATAACCAAGAGCTTCCCCACTGCAATCATCGATATTACTTTCTAATTTGTAGATTGCATCACTTTGAGTACCTGTTTTCTCAATAAACATTGCACGAACAAGACTTGGACGTTCGTATTCACGTTTGCCTGCCCCAATGCCCATCTTTGTGATTTTATAAGATGATGGAAGTTTCTTATCCGTCATCAAGGCTGCTGCAATTGCTGCTCCTGTTGGAGTGACAAACTCCCCTTCAATGCCAAGTGGATGAAGCACTAGTCCATGTGCTGCTACAATATTCGCGGTTGCTGGTACTGGCACCGGAATCATGCCGTGCTGACAACGAATAAATCCTTTCCCTTCTGATAATTCTGGAATGATCACTTCTTCAATATCGAGTAAATCCACACAAACAGCTGCTGCAATGATATCTACAATCGAGTCAACTGCCCCAACTTCATGAAAATGCACCTGATCCTTAGGAAGTCCATGCGCTTTGCTTTCTGCTTCTGCCAAAATATCAAAGATTTTTACTGCCAGTGCTTTTGCACGGTCAGAAATTTCTGTATGTTCAATAATATGTAAAATATCCGGTAGCCCACGATGTTCATGATGGTGATGATGATTCTGGTCATGGCCATGATGATGGTGATGACCATGTTCGTGGTCATGATGATGGTGGTGACCGTGCTCATGGTCGTGGTGATGGTGGTGACCGTGCTCATGGTCGTGATGATGGTGGTGATCATGCTCGTGATCATGATGATGACCGTGAAGATATTCCATGTCATGATCATGATTTTCATGAACTGCATCTAATAATACAGAAAAATCACACGCATCCAGACCACTTTTCGATACTCTTGATATTTTAATATCATAACCATGAATCGGAATGGACTTCAATGCTTTTAATAATGCTTCCTGATCTGCTCCTAAATCAAGCATGGAAGCAACAAACATATCTCCACTGATTCCGGAATTGCATTCTAGATATAATGTTTTACTCATCTGCTTTTACTCCTAAACGATTGATCTGAGTTGCCATATAACCTGCGCCATAGCCGTTGTCTATATTGACTACCGCAATACCATTTGCACAGGAATTAATCATAGTAAGCAATGCGGAAACCCCGTGAAAGCTTGCTCCATAGCCGACGGATGTTGGGACTGCGATGACCGGTTTATCCACTAGACCACCAATCACGCTTGCTAAAGCACCTTCCATTCCTGCAACTGCAATAATACAGTTTGCATCCTGAATGGCATCAAGTCTAGAAAGCAACCGATGAATGCCTGCTACACCCACATCGTAAATACGTTCCACATGAGTTCCAAAATATTCCGCTGTCTGCGCTGCTTCTTCGGCTACAAATAAATCTGCGGTTCCGGCAGAACAGACGGCAACTTTACCAATCTTCTTCTTTCCTTCCTTTTCTATTTTAATAATTCGAGATAATGGATCGTAAGATGCCTCGCTGTATTGTTCCCGAATCATCTTCGCCTGTTCAGGATTACATCTCGTTCCAAAAACCTCTCCTTCTTCTTCGTATAATCTTGTAAAAATCTTCATAAGATGCTCATCGCTTTTTCCACTGCAGAAAATAACCTCCGCAAATCCAGAGCGAATTTTTCGATGGGTATCTAATTTGGCAAACCCCATCTCTTCAAAAGGCTGTTTCTTTAAATATTTTTCGCCTTCTTCCACAGACATCTTACCAGATTGAATCTGTTCTAAGATTTCTCTTGTATCCATAAACCTTCCAACCTTAATTTCATAATTAGTCGATTATATTATAGCAGAAATACATCGAGAATAAAATAAAATCAGAGCCTGTACCTAAAAATAATGTACAGGCCCTGATCAAAATCCATAATCTATTCCGTTTGTTCTTCTGGTATTTTCATAATGACCGTTGTTCCAACATCGCGAACCATGTGGATGTCAAAGGTTCCAAGACACATCTTTTCAATTCGTTCACGAACATTTTTTATACCAATATGTGTTTTTTGTCTTACGTTAGTCTGTGGTTTTACATAACCAATGCCATTATCTTTGATTTCAATGACATGATTTTTTCCGTCAAAATAGGAAGAAATGATTACCACTCCATGTTCTCTGCCTCTGACACCATGCTTAATCGCATTTTCTACCATTGGCTGAACACAAAGCGCAGGCACAAGAAAATCTTTGTCATCCACTTTATATTCGACGGAAATATTCTCAAAACGAAGCATCTCGATATCCGAATAAATCTTGGTATGCTTCAATTCCTGTTCAAATGGAATCAAACGATCCGGATTGGCACTGACATCCAAATTGTTTCGAAGATAATCTGAAAATTTTAAAACGGTATCTCCTGCCAGCTGCGGATTTTTTCTGCACAAAAAATAAATAATATTTAATGTATTGTACATGAAATGCGGCTGGATTTGCGAAATCATCAAAGCATCCCTCTGGTCTCGCAGTCGTTTTTTCTGTTCTTCGAGCAGCTCATTTGCATAATGGATATGCAGATATAGATAATAGGCATAGCAACAGATGATTACCGTTTCATTGATGCAATATCTGGACAAAAAGGTCTCTACGCATACCGAACCAAGCCCTACAACCATAATAAACACCAGAATATATTGAGATTTTTCTGCTTTTCCACCATAATTTTGCGAAGCATAATAGACGAACTGGACCAGACAAATCACAGAAATGATATGTACGGTAAATCCAAGTGGTCCTCGAATAAACACATTATTCTCATCATAAGTAAATGCAATAGGTGAAAACAAAGCAGTTGCATAGACGAGACAGTTGATCAATGGAAACAGCCACATCAGTCGGTATTTGAGAGTATGACTCATATGCAGGCTCAATGGCAAAATGATCACACATGGCTTAAAGCTGTAACAAATCCATGATACAATCACATGCGCTCTCGTTGGATAAGGTAATTCCCCTAAGGAAATCTCCATACGCGTAAAAATGGACATCAAAATGATAATCAGACTTAGATTTTTTAAAAACTGTTTATCCTTTTTGATTGCCGGAGAATTCGGAACGAGAACAATCCAAAGACCAATAATCATAATCAGAAGAATATAATCTTCATATAAATATTCCAATAAAAATTGACTTATCATAACTATAATCTTTCTAAATATTCCATGGCAATTTCCATGTCTACTTCAATTTCCTGATTAATCGGTGGAAGCTTGACTCCAATATCCTGATAAATGCCATCATACATTTCTCTGCTGAAATTAACAGTCAGATGGTTTCCATCTGTACATAAAAATGCGATTTCATACTGGCCATTCTCATTCACATAGAATAAGCTTTCTGCTATCTGAAGCTGCGGCATCTGTTTCTGAATTTCGGAAAGATAATAAGCTTTGATAATTTCTACAACACGATCATCTAATCCTTCATCGAAGATACGAATCGTTTCAGATAACTGATTTTGTGAAAGCACAATTCGGACAATTTCACTTGCTAATACAGTGCCACTATGTGCATCACGGTCTGCATAGACATTGATTGCCTGAACATAAGCATCTTCACTTGTTACAAGATGAAAATACCAGCCTTTTCCGATTTCCTGATAAATGGTATCGTAAGTGATTCTTCTTTTTGCACCACAATGTGGGCAGGTAAAGGTGAAAATCTCACCGGATAACACTTTGTCTTTTGTTTCTTTGCTAAACATTGGATCGATCATATCATAAAACTTAAATCCAGATTCTTCACCACAAGATATGCATCGAACCTTTTCCATATGTACCTTAGACATAATTTCTTCTTCCTTTATCTATATAATTTGTATTATTTGTGAAATAGTAACGCTCTTGCGTCACAAAATACTCTTCCTGTGTCACATTATAGCATAATAAATTTGTGTTGAACAATCTTTCTATGAATTTACAGTACCAATGAAAATGTGATATGATAAAAACAATTAATATAGAAGTTAAATAAATACTATTAAAGTACTAGGAAACATTACATATTGGAGGGTTTATTTATGGGATATATTGAAGATTTCAAATCTGAATTGCCGGAATTCAGACAGAAAACCTTAGATTTTTATTCTGGTGATATGAAAATGCCTGCTTACAAAGGCTACTCTGGAAAATTCGGAAGCTATGCACAAAAAGGAGGCAAAGCTAGCATGCTTCGTCTTCGTATGGCCGGCGGCCGTCTGACAAAAGACCGATTAAAATACATCGCAGACAGCATCAAAAAGCATAACGTTGACCGTGCACATTTTACTACCTGCGAAACCGTACAGCTTCACAATTTAAAACCAGAAGCAATTTTTGATATTATGGAAGGTGGAATCGACCACAATATCATCACTTACGGTGGTGGCGGAGATTTCCCTCGTAACATCATGATGTCTCCATTATCTGGCGTTGACCCGGACGAAAATTTTGACGTCGTTCCTTACGTGGAAGCTGCTGCTACACATCTTTTATCTAAGATCAACGCAACGATGATGCCTCGTAAGTTAAAGGTTTGTTTCTCCACCGGTTCAGCAAATGTTCCTCACGCGACTTTCCGTGATTTAGGATTTGTAGCCCGCAAGGATGGATTATTTGATGTTTACAGTGCCGGAGGCCTAGGTAATAATCCACGTTTTGGCCTTTTAGTCGGGGAAGCGGTCGATCCAGCGAACATTCTTTACTACATTGACGCCATGAGAGAAACATTTATCGCGTATGGCAACTACGAAAACCGTGGAAAAGCAAGATCCCGCTACATTCAGGAAACCTTAGGTGAAGAAGGCTACGTAGCTGCTTTTAAAGAAAAGCTTACTGAAGTACTTGCCGGCGATGATTTAACAATTGCTGTTGCTCCGATTTCTATTGCCAAGACAGGGGATGGTGAAATTAGTGATGCACGTGTAATCGCGCAAAAACAGCCTGGCTTATACGCTGTGAAATATCACCCGCTTGGTGGCAATCCAGCACCGGAGAAATTCGGTGAAATTTATGAAGTAATTAAGGATATGGATGACGTAGAGCTTCGTATCTCTCCAGACGAATCCGTATACATCATCAACTTAACGGCTTCCGAAGCCGAAAAAGTACTTGCCGTAACCAATGACGGCGCAAAAACATTATTCGAAACTTCCGTTTCCTGCGTTGGTTCCTCCATTTGTCAGGTTGGGCTCCGCGACTCCCAGGGCTTACTTATGGCTTTAATTGATGCAGCAAGAGAAGCTGGCATCAAGGATGGTGCACTCCCACAGATTCATATTTCTGGATGTACTTCCTCCTGTGGAACACACCAGACCGGCATTATGGGCTTTAATGGTGCAACAAAACTCATCGACAAAAAGCCTCAGCCAGCATTTAACTTCCATCTTGGTGGATGCGATACTCAGGGCAAAGAAGTGATGGGCGAACAGATTGGTATTATGTTAGAAAAAGACATTCCTGAATTTATTGTATCCCTTGGTCGTATGGTTCAGGAAAGCGGCACGGACTTTGAAACATGGTTTGCAGATCACAAAGATGACGTTGTGGAACTTGCGAAAAAATACATTTAATTTTCCGCACAAAACCTATTTCGGAAACATTTTTTAGTAATACAACAAAGGCAGCACCTTACGTGCTGCCTTTCCTTATATTTATTCACTTATGCGCCAAAATCCTACTCAATAATTCCATAGTGTTTTAATGCATATTCAATGCCTTCTTCTTCCACAAGCTTAGTCACAAATTCTGCAATTTCTTCCATTCCAGGGCTGTGCTTTGCCATAATTGTCGCATGACCTGCTGCCTTAAGCATCGTCACATCATTTTCCGAATCACCGAAAGCATATACCTTATCGCGGTCATATCCTGTCTTTTCAAGGATTGCTTCTAATGCCATGCCCTTTGTGCATCCAAACGGCATCACTTCTGCATAATTTTCAAGCGGATGATCGATAATCTCAATTCGTCCGGCAAATGTCTCGATCATCTCTTTAATTGCTGCCGGATCGGTATAAGCAATCGTCATCTTATGAAACCCTGTGCTGTAATCCCCTTCAAATGGAGAATACTGGCTTTCGTCCAAATTAAAATAAGCAATATTATGTTTATAAAGTGGAGTTCCATATGCAAGCGCTTTCGCACCCTCCTGTGTTTCAAAGTTTCCTGTGATACGATCTTCCTTGCCACTCATAAAGGTACGTATATCCTTTAACACATCTACTGGAATATACATATCATGATAGCTTTCTCCTAAGATTTCTGCATGAGAGCCATTGCTTGTAATAAATCCATTAAAGTTATCTTTTACCGGAAGGACCATGGCAATGCTTCTTCCACTGGCTAACATAACGATATATCCATTGTCTCTTGCATCATTTAATGCTTTTAAGGTACGCTCGCTCATATCATGAATACCGATACTTCCATCTACTAATGTACCATCATAATCAAATAATAAAATACCTTTACTCTCTTGTAATGTCATCTTTTCTCCTCCACGAATCTTCTTATCTTCTATTGTAAAGGATTGCAAGATTTTTTGCAAAATGCTATGATAATTTTGCGTAACTTTTTTGAGTTAGTATATAAAAATCATTGTAGAAATAAAATTAAATAGGAGACTGACATGAATTTAAATGAAAAAGCATTAAAGCTTCATGAAGAATGGAATGGAAAGATCACAACCACATCTAAGTGCGAAGTAAAATCCAAAGAAGATCTTGCTCTTGCATATACTCCTGGTGTTGCAGAACCTTGTAAGGTAATCGCAAAAGACCCGGAAGCTGCTTACACATACACAATCAAATCCAATACTGTTGCTGTTATCTCTGATGGCAGTGCCGTTCTTGGTCTTGGTAATATCGGTGCAAAAGCTGCTATGCCTGTAATGGAAGGCAAATGTGTACTTTTCAAAGAATTTGGTGGTGTGAACGCATTTCCGATCTGTTTAGATACACAGGATACAGAAGAAATCATAAAGACTATTAAAAATATCGCTCCAGCATTTGGCGGAATCAACTTAGAAGATATTTCTGCCCCTCGCTGTATCGAAATCGAAAACCGTTTAAAAGAAGAATTAGATATTCCTGTATTCCACGATGACCAGCATGGTACAGCAATCGTTGTATTAGCAGGTATCATCAATGGTTTACGTGTTGTGAAAAAAGACAAAGAATCTGTAAAGGTTGTCATCAACGGCTGTGGTTCTGCCGGTATGGCAATCGGACGTCTCTTACTTCGTTACGGATTTAAGGATGTAACCATGTGCGATATCAAAGGTATCGTATGCGAAGGTGACGAAGGTCTTAACTGGGCTCAGGCAGACATCGCGAAGCTTACAAACTTACGTCATGCTACCGGTACTTTAGCAGATGCTTTAGTTGGTGCAGATGTATTTGTTGGCGTTTCTGCACCTGGTATCGTATCTCAGGATATGGTGCGCTCTATGGCAGATGATTCTATTCTTTTTGCTATGGCAAATCCAGTACCTGAAATCATGCCTGATTTAGCACGTGAAGCTGGTGCAAGAGTCGTTGGTACAGGACGTTCTGACTTCCCGAACCAGGTAAATAACGTAGAAGTATTTCCTGGAATCTTCAAAGGTGCTTTAGAAGGCCGTGCAACTGCAATTACAGAAGACATGAAATTAGCTGCTGCAACTGCAATCGCTTCCTTAATTACAGACGAAGAATTAAGTGATGTTAATATCTTACCAGCACCATTTGATCCACGTCTTGCTGACACTGTATCCAAAGCAGTAAAAGACTTAATCTAATCTTTTTATATTTTGTATCAATTATGAATGGAAAAGACTGGCACGGGAAACGTTATTATTCCTTCGATAGCTATATCAAGCATACATTTGGAACAAAATTATATAAGGTCTCTTTAGACGCAGGCTGTACCTGTCCAACGAGAGATGGCACAAAGGGTTTTGGAGGCTGCACCTTTTGCAGTACTGCCGGCTCCGGCGATTTCGCCTCCGCCGCACATAAATCCATCACCGAACAGATTGAAGATGGAATTGCCTTATTGAAAAACAAATTAAAAGATAAGGCCGAAACAACAAAGTATATCGCTTATTTTCAAGCATTTACCAGTACCTACGGAGATGTAAATCGTCTCCGTAGCCTGTTTGTTGAGGCTGCAACGGATGAAAGAATTGCTGCCATATCTATTGGCACAAGACCGGATTGTCTCCCACCGGAGATACTAGATCTATTATCCGAGATTGCAAAGATTAAGCCATTATTTATTGAGCTTGGTTTACAGACCATCCATGAACAAAGTGCAATCGCTTTTCATCGTGGATATCCTCTAGAAACATTTGACCGCGCAGTTAAGGAACTTTACGCCAGGGATATTCCAGTGGTTGTTCACCTGATTTTAGGACTTCCTGGAGAGACAAAGGAAGATATGCTTGCATCCGTAACTTATATGAACAAGCTTCCCATTCATGGAGTAAAGCTTTCCATGCTTCATATTCTTTCTGATACAGCAATGGGACAGGATTATGTGAAACATCCATTTCACGTATTTGAACTAGAAGAATACGTTGATTTTCTCATCACCTGTCTGGAACACTTAAGAGAAGATATCGTCGTTCACCGTATCACGGGCGACGGGCCAAAGGATCTTCTCATCGCTCCATTATGGAGTGGCAATAAGCGTTTGGTACTTAATACCATCGCACACGAGATGAAACAACGACACACCTATCAAGGAGTGAAATACGAATGACACAGGATACCAATTTACTATACAAGTTAATCGTGCTTTTTATGTTAGATCAGGTAGAGTTTCCGCTTACGAACTCTCAGATTGTAGAATATGTCATTGACCGTGGTTATACGAATTACTTTACTTTGCAGTCTGTCATTAATGACCTTGTGGAATCAGAGATGATCTATGTGGAAAATGTAAGAAATTCTTCTCTCTATCATATCCAGTCTGCCGGTCGCGAAGCCATCGAGATGTTCGGGGACCGTATGTCAAGCGCTATTAAGGAAGATATTCTTCTTTACTTTGAAGAAAATCGTTTTGAGCTTCGTAATGAAGTGGAAATTACCGCAGAATATTACAATAACAAAAAAGACGATTATTTCATCCATGGTGTCATCAAAGAAAAAGGTAATATCTTATTAGAACTTACCTTAAATGTTGGCACAAAAGATGATGCCGTTCGAATCTGTGACCATTGGAACAAGAACAGTTCTGATGTATACGGAATGCTAGTAGAAAAGCTGATTCTGGGATAAAATGCAAAAGGTGCAGGAAATCAAATTCCTGCACCTTATTTATTCTTCTACTTCTTCGATATTTGCTAATACTTCATCGATGAAATCATAGATTTCTTCTCTTCCCTGTTTTGTTAATGCACTGTATGGGAAGATTGGAGTATCTCCACGAAGCTTCATCTTTGTACGAATCACATTCAAATGTTTCTGTACCTGACTTCTCTTTAATTTATCAAGCTTTGTTGCAATGATGACTGGATAGTAACCATTTGCAATGATCCATTCATACATCTGACGGTCATTTGCAGATGGATCGTGGCGAATATCAATCAAAAGGAATACTAAAACGAGAGTTTCAGACTTATGAAGGTAGTTTTCAATCATCTTGCCCCATTTTTTCTTTGTATCCTCATTCACCTTTGCATAACCATAACCTGGAAGGTCAACAAAGTAAAGCTCATCATTGATATTGTAATAGTTGATGGTCTGTGTTTTACCTGGCTGTGCAGAAGTACGAGCAAGTGCCTTACGATTCATAAGCCCGTTGATCAAAGAAGATTTACCAACATTCGATTTACCGGCAAATGCGATTTCCGGAAGTTCATTCTTTGGAAGTGTGCTTGTAATCCCACACACAGTTTCAAGATTTACGGTTTTGATAATCATAACATCGCTCCTTTCAATACTTCTTTCACATGTTTTACATAAGTTATCTTAAGTCCATCTGTGATTTCTTCACTGATATCCTTCACATTCTTCTTATTAGAAGCTGGGACAAATACTTCTTTCACGCCCACATTCTTGGCTGCAAGCAGTTTTTCTTTTAATCCGCCGATTGCAAGAACATTACCTCTTAAGGTTACTTCTCCTGTCATGGCAATATCGCCACGAACTTTTACATTCTTAATTGCAGAAAAAAGTGCGGTTGTCATCGTTACCCCTGCAGATGGACCATCCTTAGGAACAGCACCTTCTGGCACATGGATATGAATGTCATGAGTCTCAAAAAAGTCTGCTGGAATGTCATTCTCTTCCGAAATAGAACGCACATAGCTAAGTGCAATCTGTGCAGATTCCTTCATCACATCCCCAAGAGATCCTGTCAGAATCATCTTGCCTTTTCCAGGCATCAAGCCAACTTCGATTAAAAGTGTATCTCCGCCAACTGAAGTCCATGCAAGGCCACGAACCACGCCTACTTGAGATTCCAAATAATCATCACTCTGGTCATGCATTGGCACACCCATCATCTCACGCACACGTTTTGGTGTGATTGTGATGGATTTTTTATCTTTCTCTAAGATAATACGAGCGGATTTTCGGCAAATGTCTCCGATTTTGTGTTCAAGAGAACGAACGCCTGCTTCTCTTGTATAATGCTTGATCAGCTCTTCGATTGCTTCTTTTCTGAATTTTACCTGCTTTCCAGTTAATCCATTGGCTTTTAACTGTTTTTCTACCAAGTATTTCTTCGCAATATGGAACTTTTCATTTTCTGTATAACTAGAAACCACGATTACTTCCATACGGTCAAAAAGAGGTTTTGGAATCATGGACGCATCATTTGCCGTGCAGATAAAGAGTACTTCACTTAAATCAATCGGCACTTCCATATAGTGATCGCGGAATGCAAAATTCTGCTCACCGTCTAATACTTCAAGTAAAGCAGATGCTGTATCTCCACGCTGGTCTTTTCCTGTTTTATCAATTTCATCAAATAAAATCAGTGGATTAGCAACGCCTGCCTTTTTGATTGCTTCTGTGATTCGTCCAGGCATCGCACCAATGTAAGTTTTTCTGTGTCCACGAATTTCCGCTTCATCACGAACACCACCTAAGGAAATACGCACATATTCCTTGTCAAGTGCTCTTGCGATGGAACGACCGATGGATGTTTTACCAGTTCCCGGAGGTCCGACTAAACAGATGATTGGAGCTTCACCCTTCTTAGTAAGTACACGAACGGCCAAAAATTCCATAATTCGTTCTTTAATTTTATCTAAACCAAAATGGTCTTCTTCTAAGATGTCAAATGCTTTTTTCATGTCCTGGTTTTCTGGTTTTGTATGATTCCAAGGCATCGCAAGCATTGTTTCAATATAATTTCTTAAGATTCCACTGTCACCGGCCATCGCTGGCATAGATTTGAATCGTTTGATTTCTTTAAATAATTTTTCTTTGATTTCATCCGATGCATCTAATTCTTCCGTTTTCTTAAGGAAAATATCTGCATCCTCTTCAATGTTGGTTTCCCCTAATTCTTCACGAATGATATTCATCTGCTCGCGAAGCATATAATCTCTCTGATTTTTATCCACTGCTGCCTTCACACGTGCCTGAATGTCAGCAAGTACTTTACTAATCTCAGTTTCTTCTGCAAGAAGAACAAGAAGCTTCTTCGCACGCTCTTTTAAATCATCCATTTCAAGAAGTGCCTGTTTTTTCTCAATGGCAAATGGTGTGTGAGTCGCAATTTCATATACTAATGGCTCTACCTTCTGCATATGCATTGCTTTCATAAGAAAATCCTGGCTTAACTTTGGATTTTTTGCTGCATAGTCAGAAAGAGAAGTATGAAGAGAAGCAAGATAAGCAGCTTCTTCATATTCCACAAAATCAGTAATGGTTTCTAAATTTTCTACTTCCACACGGAAGGATGGATCTGTTTCACAAAATTCAAGAATTTTTGCACGTTCTTTGATTTCTACATACACACGCGCAACATTCTTTGGAAGCTTGACAATCTGTTTGATGTCAGCAACAACACCAACATCATATAAGTCTTCTTCCTGGGGTTCATCGATACTAGGATCAATCTGATTACACAAGAAGATGGTCTGGTTATTCTGCATTGCTTCCTGCACTGCAGCTGCAGACA
Source organism: Lachnospiraceae bacterium (assembly GCA_024403555.1). Lineage (GTDB taxonomy): Bacteria > Bacillota > Clostridia > Lachnospirales > Lachnospiraceae > Fimousia. The sequence continues at coordinate 23,452 of JAKSRP010000010.1, forward strand.
TTTCTCGTGCCACATCAAAATGCACCGTTGTTCCCGGATAGATTACGATGCCTCTGAGGGCAACCATTGGTAATACCTGTGTCATAGTTTCTCCTTAATTTAATAATAAATACGTCCATAAAGCATTGCTCTACGGACGTACACGTTATGCATTAAGCAATATCATCATCATTCTTTTTCGCGCGTCTCTTGCTTCTCTTATTCGCACTCTTCTTTTCTTCTGCACGAATAATGACAGGTTCTGCGCCGTCTGTAACAACTTCCTTCGTGATGATACACTTTTCAATGTATTCATCGGATGGAATTTCATACATAAGATCCATGATTACAGATTCCATAATGGCACGAAGGCCACGGGCTCCTGTATCACGTTCAATCGCTCTTGCTGCAATCGCACGAAGCGCATCTGCTTCAAATTCAAGAGAAACTCCATCTAACTCAAAAAGTTTTACATACTGTTTTACGATTGCGCTCTTTGGTTCTGTTAAAATGCTTACTAATGCTTCTTCATCTAACTTATCTAAAGAAACGACAACCGGTACTCGACCTACAAATTCAGGAATTAAGCCAAATTTTACCAAATCCTGAGGGAGTACTTTCTTTAAGAGAGCATCTAAATCTTTTTTGCTCTGCTGTTCGATCACTGCATTAAAACCTAAAGATTTTTTGCCTGTACGGGATTCAATGATCTTTTCTAATCCATCAAAGGCTCCACCACAAATAAATAAAATATTGGTTGTATCAATCTGGATGAATTCCTGATGCGGATGCTTTCTTCCACCCTGTGGTGGTACGGAAGCTACGGTTCCTTCTACAATCTTTAATAAAGCCTGCTGAACACCTTCGCCAGATACATCACGGGTAATGGATGTATTCTCACCTTTTCTTGTAATCTTATCGATTTCATCAATGTAGATAATTCCACGTTCCGCGCGTTCAATATCATAATCCGCTGCCTGAATGATCTTTAATAAGATATTCTCAACATCTTCACCAACATAACCAGCTTCTGTCAGTGCAGTTGCGTCTGCAATTGCAAATGGAACGTTTAAAATCTTAGCGAGTGTCTGTGCAAGTAATGTCTTACCGGAACCAGTTGGTCCAAGCATTAAGATATTACTCTTCTGCAATTCCACATCACTATGTTCATTCGCCATGATTTTTTTATAGTGGTTGTATACAGCAACAGAAAGAACTTTCTTCGCTTCTTCCTGACCAATGACATACTGGTCTAAAAATGCTTTGATTTCTTTTGGTTTTAATAAATTGATGCCGTCCTGATCATCATAAGGTTCAAACTCATCCGCAATAATTTCCGTACACACTTCGATACATTCGTCACAAATGTATACATTATTCACAGATGGTCCTGCAATCAGCTTACGAACCTGATCCTTTGTCTTTCCACAAAAGGAACAACGAACTCTGCTTCTGTCATCTAATCTGCTTGCCATAAATTAAGCCCTCTTAGTGATGACACTGTCGATGATTCCGTAAGCAACTGCTTCTTCGGCATCTAACCAGTTATCTCTTTCTGTATCTGCACATACCTTTTCATATGGCTGACCAGTATTTTCACTTAAAATTGTGTTTAATTTTTTCTTTGTCTTAATGATATGTCTTGTAACGATTTCCATATCTGTAGCCTGACCCTGAGCACCGCCAGATGGCTGATGGATCATAATTTCTGCATTAGGAAGAGCCATTCTCTTGCCTTTTGCGCCACCAGCTAATAAAAATGCTCCCATAGAAGCTGCCATACCCATACAGATTGTAGATACATCACACTTGATATACTGCATAGTATCATAAATTGCCATACCTGCAGTTACAGATCCGCCTGGGCTGTTGATATATAAGGAAATGTCTTTGTCTGGATCTTCAGATTCTAAGAATAATAACTGAGATACGATAAGACTTGCTGTCACATCGTTAACTTCTTCTCCTAAGAAAATGATTCGATCCTTTAATAATCTGGAATAAATATCGTAAGAACGTTCTCCACGTCCTGTCTGTTCAATGACATAAGGTACTAAACTCATAATGATTCCTCCTGTCTAAAAAATAGTTTATATATGCGTAAAGAAAGGGAAGAATTCCTTCCCTTTCTTTAATATTGCATAATTATTTATTCTATTCAATATCTGGCTGAATAAAACTTTTCTTACTGTACAGATTCAGCAACGATGAAGTCTACTGCTTTCTGTACTGCGATATCAGCTTTCATAGCTGCTTTCTGGTCTTCTGTTCCAAGGATGGATTTGATCTGTTCAACTTCCATCTGGTACATTTCAGCCATTTTTTCGAATTCAGCGTCAAGTTCTTCGTCGCTTACTTCGATATTTTCAGCTTTAACGATTGCTTCTAATACAAGTCTGGACTGGATTCTCTTAACAGCCTGTGGTTTCATCTCTTCAACCATAGCTTCAACAGTGTTACCTGTCATTTCTAAGTACTGATCCATTCTCATACCGAACTGCTGAACGATCTGCTGTTCGAATTCGTTAACCATTGTTTCTGCTTCTGCTTCAATCATAGCTTCTGGAATATCGATTTCAGCGTTAGCGCAAGCAGCGTCAACTACTTTGTTTTCTCTGTCTGTTTTAGCAGCCATTTCTTTCTGACCAGCTAATTTTTCTTTAAGGGAAGCTTTGAATTCATCTAATGTTTCAAATTCAGATACTTCTTCAGCGAATTCATCATCGATTACTGGAAGTTCTTCTTTTTTGATTGCATTGATTTTAACTTCGAATAATGCAGGCTGTCCTGCTAAATCAGATACCTGGTAATCTTCTGGGAATGTTACATTAACTGCAACTTCTTCACCAATGTTTTTACCGATTAACTGATCTTCAAATGTATCGATGAAAGAGTGAGAACCAATTACTAAATCAAAACCTTCTGCTGTACCGCCATCAAATGCTACACCGTCGATAGAACCAGCGAAGTCGATGTTAACTTTGTCGCCTTCTTCGATTGCTCTGTCTTCGATAGAGATTTCACGAGCGTTAGCTTTCTGTTCTTTTACTAATTCAGCTGCTACTTCTTCATCTGTTACTTCTTCAACTTCAACAGCTCCGTCTAAGCCTTTGTACTGACCTAATGTAACTTCTGGTTTTAAAGCAACTTCACATGTGAAGATAAAGTCTTTGCCTTTTTCGATCTGTACGATATCGATTTCTGGACGGGAAACGATTTCTAAATCAGAGTCTTTTAATTCTGCTTCATAAGCAGGTCCCATACAGATGTTAGCTGCTTCTTCATAGAAGATTTCTGGTCCATACATTTTTTCAATGTACATCTGAGGTACTTTACCTTTACGGAAACCTGGGATGTTGAACTGATTTTTCTGTTTGTTGTAAGCCTGTGTTGTAGCTTTTTTGAATACATCAGCTGCTACTGTGATAGTAAGCTTCGCCATATTATGTTCTAATTTTTCAATCTGTAAACTCATTATACAAATTCCTCCTAAAGTTTATCTATTACACCCGACGTACGGGAGTATATATTTACATAAGTAGACATTTAAAGATTATATCATAAGCATATAACCATGTCAAAAAATTATTTTTGAGAATTTAGCTTAAATACGTACTTTGGAGACCTTCTCAAGGTTCTTGGCGCTTTCGAAATGATGTCTACTTCGAACGTATCTCCGTCCTGAATGTCTTCCTTGGAAATCTCAATCATATGATCATTATGGAAGGTAGTATTTACTTTATTACCTTCTACTAATACTTTCGCATAGCTTGTAAAGTTTTTACCGGTAATAAACACACTGTCTTCGGATTCATAAATCTTTGAAACCTTCAGATCCTTCACTCCGAAGGTAATATCGGTAGCCTCATAAGGATTGTTCTGATCCCAGAGATAATTCTTTCCATAGAAGGTATCATACTGCAGATTGGTCAAATCCTTGATATAAGATTTCGACTTTTTCTGAGTCTGATGGAATCTTGTAAAGATACCTGTATGGATTCCAACACGGTTCATAATTTCGGATGCAAGCTGATAAGCCTCAATGTTGCCATCCTGCTTTGGAAGTCCGATGTTATCCCAGATAAAGTAACTTGTCCAGTATTTTTCTCCATAAGTCAGATCTTCATCTTCAATATCCAAACTTGGAAGATGATCTCCATACATAACAAGGATGGTTGGTTCATCACGCTTTGCTAATGCCTGCACAAGATCATCAACAAAATCATCCATCTGATCAACCTGATTTGCATAATAAGTATACTTGCGATATAAATCCGTGCCTTCTTCTATTCCATCTTCCACGAAGATTACCGGATTTTCTACGATTTCTGTTGTCGGATAATCTCCATGTCCCTGTACCGAAATGGTATAAATGGCATCCTGCTCTTCTGTAGAATCCAGGCAATTTATAATCTGTTTTGTAAGGACTTTATCTTTCGCCCATCCATTCTCTGTCCATTCTTTAATATCCATGGTTTCCTTTGTCTGGAAACTGTCATATCCGATATTGGCAAATACTAAGTCTCTGTCGTAAAATGCTGCCGAATTATTATGAATGGCATGAGTTGCATATCCTTCCTCTTTTAAATCCGTCAGGAAACTTTCGCAGGTGTTTTCCTGTAAAACTGTTTTATAAGGATATTCTGCCGCTCCAAACACATCTAAGTTCATCTGTGTCATAATTTCAAATTCGGTATTTGCCGTTCCTGCTCCATAAGATGGCATCATCGTATGGCCAGAGGAATAATTTCTCATATAATAATGAAAATGTTCAAGCGGATCTTTATTAAATTTCACATTCTTTACCTGTGTAATATCAAAATGTGATTCTAACTGAACAAAGATAATATTTGGTGTCTGTTTCTTGTTCGTTTCCTTCTTTTCAAGCTTCTTAATTCCATCATCGGATTTCTTTAAAATCTTTTTGATATGCTTTTCGGAATAATTTGAAGGTGTACTGATACCAGTTTTCAATGCCGTTACACTAAAGCAATATGGGGTACCATAATCCGAATAAGCAAGTCGGATATTGTGGATCTTTGTTGTAATCATATCGTTCTTTAATCCGTAGAACGTAGTGCCCGCAAATGCTACCACAATGAATGCAAATAATCCAATATTCTTCATCCATCTGCTCTTTGTAAACTTCTCTTCTGTCGGAAGATACATATAGCCACATACGATAAACAACAGTGCCGCCAAAATGCCTACAGCCATCATGACAATTTCAACGATGGAATAATAATTCGTTATAACCGGAAGTACCGCTTTCATCAAAGTAATATCTACGTAGGTAAATGGAGTGTTACGACTTGATAACATCATAAAGTTTACAAAGCCAACCATTCCCCACAGCAAGGTGATAATGGCATAAATATACACTCTGTGCCGTACAATAAATACAATCGAATAAGAGAAGAAAATAATAAACATACTATATAAAAATATACTTGTCTTCTCTGTCATAAATCCAAGTGTGCTAAGTGGAAATGTCTGTCGTCCTAACACTTCAAGCACAACCGCCAAAACAAAAGAAAGGACAATATTCATCAACAGTGGATATTTATATAAGAATACAAGTACCTTCCATACACCTTTTCCAATTGGTGTCAGAATACTTCGAAGTACGTTTCCTAACCTTTCTCTTAATTGAATCTTTCTATCTTTCATAATTTCACCTATTTTGAGCCATTTTATCAAAGTTATCGTAGAAATTATATCACTTTCATTCTTAACTATCTAGTTATAAACTCTTATGTTTTTCTTAAAACTATTATTTTATTATTATATATGATATAATTACTTGACTTTTATGTTAGTAAGGTTTATTCTAATGCAAGATTTTTGCAATGGCAGCGAAAATGAGCAATAAAACAAGGAGGTTTAACAAGTAAATAGCAAGCGCCAGATCCTATTAACAAAGCATTTTCTACGGAAATATGGATTTTCATCCAGAGATTTGTTAAGGATGACGAGGAGAAGAGTAATCGAAAATTCGGCGGGAGCTCTTCCGTGTTCCCTGAACACGTATTTTCTGACAAACCCCGGAAGTAATTCCGGAATACAGAGACAGGAATATCAGGGTGCCATATTATAAGTTAAAAACTAGTGATATGAATAAAGGAGAATAATAATTATGTGTGGAATCATTGGATTTACAGGTATTACTGAAGCAGCTGACATTTTGATCAACGGACTTGCAAGCTTAGAATATCGTGGATATGACAGTGCTGGTATTGCCTTAGTTCAGGATAATAATACAAAAATCATTAAAACAACAGGAAAGGTTGCTGACTTACGTGACAAAGTAACAGCAACAGACAATACATATGGAACATGTGGTATCGGACATACACGTTGGGCAACTCATGGTGGAGTTACTGAAACAAATGCTCACCCACATCAGACACCAAAACTTACATTAGTACACAATGGTATCATTGAAAACTATAAAGAACTTGCAGATGATCTTGCTACAAAGGGTTTAACACCTGTTTCTGAAACAGATACAGAAATCGCAGCATTATTAATCGATTCTTTATACAATGGCGATCCATTTGAAGCGCTTCGTGAAGCAGACAAAATCTTAGAAGGTGCTTACGGCTTCTGTGTTATGTTTAACGACCGTCCAGGTGTGATCTACTCTATGCGTAATGCAAGCCCATTAGTTGTTACACATACAGCAGACGGATCTTACATCGGTTCTGACGTAATCGCATTAATTCCTTACTCCAAGGATTATTTCGTAGTACCAGAAGAACACATCGTAGTTCTTGAAAAAGGTGCAGTTACATTATATACCATGGATGAACAGGTTGTAGAACCTAAGATGTTACACGTAGACTGGGATACAACAGCTGCTCAGAAGGGTGGTTATGACTTCTTCATGCAGAAAGAAATCTATGATCAGCCAGAAGCTGTTAAGAATACAATCCTTCCTCGTATCCACAATGGAAAGGTTGATTTCTCTGCAGATAAAATCAACGACGAATTATTTGAAGGCGTTAACAGAGTTATCGTTACAGCATGTGGTACTGCAATGCATTCTGGTTTAGTTGGACGTTCTATCATCGAACAGCTTTGTCGTATTCCTGTAACTGTTGAAATCGCTTCTGAATTCCGTTACATGAACCCAATCATGGATGAACATACTTTAGTAGTGATCATCACTCAGTCCGGTGAAACAGCTGACTCTCTTGCAGCTCTTCGTCTTGCAAATGAACGCGGAGCAAAAACAATCTCCATCGTTAACGTTAAGGGATCTTCCATCGCTCGTGAATCTGACTATGTATTATATACACATGCAGGTCCAGAAATCGCTGTTGCATCTACAAAAGCATTTACTGTACAGTGCTGTGGTATGTACTTAATCACATTAAAGCTTGCAGAAGTTATGGGCATCTTAACAGATGAAGAAATCGCTGATTACCTTGCTCGTTTCGTTGCAGCAACAGAAACAATCCCAGCAGTTCTTGAAATGGATGAATATATTCAGAGCATTGCATACAAAATCAAAGATACATTCTCCGCATTCTACATTGGCCGTGGTCTTGACCATGCATTCGGATGCGAAGGTTCTTTAAAATTAAAGGAAATCTCCTATGTTAACTCCGAAGCTTACAATGCCGGCGAATTAAAACACGGAACTATTTCCTTAGTAACAGAAGGTGTTCCAATCATTGCAATCGCAACACAGGATCACGTATTCTCTAAAACAATGGCTAACGTTGAAGAAGTTAAGGCTCGTGGTGCTCACGTAATCTTAATCACAGACGTAACAGAAGAAGAAGGCGGATATGCTGGATTATACGATGATTTAATTCTCGTACCAAAATGTGATGACTTCTTCGGTGGTTTCGCAACAACTGTTGCAATGCAGATTCTTGCATACCACACAACTGTTTACAGAGGCTACAATGTTGACCAGCCACGTAACCTTGCAAAATCTGTTACAGTAGAATAATTAAAAATTTAGCCCCGTGGAATTTTCCACGGGGTTTTTTATTCAAACTATTATTTTAAGCAAATATTAATCAATTTTAAATACTAATCAACTTTGCATTTATGGAGGATTTCATGTTAAAAGCAGTAATTTTTGATATGGATGGTGTAATCGCTGATACAGAACCGGGATATAAAATCACCACCATAGAATTTCTTGCAGAAAATGGTATTACCATCGATAAGGATTATCTGATTCAATACACTGGAGTTACCAATGAAGAGATGTGGACCGGTGTATTCAATGACACTGGGCTTAGTGGCTATACGATTCAAGAATGCATTAATATTGTCGACCATAAAAGAGACCTTCTCATGGCAAAAGAGGGCTTACAGCCAATCCCAGGAGTAATAAATCTGATTCGTCGTTTCCATAAAGCTGGATATACTCTCGCAATCGCATCTTCAAACAACTGGGGAGAGATTAACCGCGCCGCAGATACATTTGCCATTCGACCATACTTTGACGTATATGCCAGTGGAGAAGAATGTGCGCACGGAAAACCACATCCGGATGTATTCTTACTTGCTGCAAAGCTCCTTGAGATGGATCCAGCAGAATGTCTCGTAATTGAAGATTCCAAGAATGGACTCAAAGCAGCAAACCGCGCTGGTATGCGCTCCATCGGATTTAACAATCCGGAATTTTATCAGGAAGGACTTTCTGAATTTGCAGATTTGCTCGTCTCAGACTTTGATGAACTGACAATAAAGATGTGTGAGGCATTGTTTGAATAATATTGGCAGAAATTTAAAGGGCGATTGCACAAGGGTGCCATCGCCTTTTTGTTTTATCTTTTATCTTCAGTAATGCTTTTATTTCATAAGTATTATTTTACAAATCTCTTCGCTCTAAACAAAAACCGAAGAATTCTTTTTCTAATGGGGAGCGGAATGCATCCTTTCTTCTGATCATATAAAATGTGTTATTCCATTGTGGATCCGAAATTGGAATCGCTACTAATCCCTGTTTTTCAATATTCGGAAATTTCGGAAGAACCGCAATTCCAAAATCATAATAAATCATCTCTGTAATCAGGCTATCCTGTTCAATTTCATAAGAAACGATTGGCTTTTCTTCAATGTTAGACCAGAATTCATCCATGGATTCCTTAATTGCACTTTTGTTACTGAATACAATCTGTGGATATTCCAATGTTTCATGTAATGTAACGGATTCTCTTCCTGCTAATGGGTGATCCGGTTTTACGATTACAACCATCTCCTGCTTCTGAAATGGAACAACTTCTAAATCATCCTTCCAGTCTTGTTTAAAGCAAAATCCAATATTATACCTTCCGTCTCGAACGCCTTGAACAACCTGTGGCGTCATGTCCGTGTAAAAATGGAAATCTCCATCAGTGTCTGACTGGTCTTTGAAATGTCGAACCAGCTGTGGCAGTAAAAGTCCTGCCATTCTTGTAACACCTGCTATGTGGATAATTCCACCTCCTGACGTGATATTAGAAAATGATTCTGTTGTCTTATCCACCATAGCAATAATTTTTTCTGCATCCTGTCTTAAAATCTGGCCATATTGATTCAGAACGATATTACGTCCTTTTTTTCGAAATAATGGCACACCAAGTTCTTCTTCCAGTGCAGAAATTGCATGGCTTAGACCCGGTTGAGAGATACACAGCTCCTCCGCAGCCTGTCTGTAATGCTCACATCTTGAGAGCACCAGAAAATACCTTAAATGTTCCAAATTCATAACTTTTACCTCAAAAAACTAATACACACACAACAAATTTCTATTAATTCTATGTTACAATAATCTTGTAAAAATTGCAAAGAAAGAGGTTCAAAATGCTTTATTTTATTATAAATTTGAAGTCCCGTGCGGGGAAAGGTGCCGGAATTATTAAAAGATTAGAAAAAACATTGACCGAGCGTGGTATAAACTATCGTATTTACCTGACAAGAAAAGCCGGAGATGCTGCTGTATTTGCTTCGAAGCTTTCAGGCGGTCCTAAAAAACGTACCGTAATTGTACTCGGCGGCGATGGAACACTCAATGAATTCCTGAATGGCTTAAAGCATCCGGAAAACATCTGCCTTGGTTATATTCCGCTCGGCTCTGGTAATGATTTTGCTCGTGGCATGAAGATTAGTAAGAATATCGAAAAAGAAATGGGAAGAATTTTGGATGCTGTAGATAGTGCTGGTGCTGGCGCTTCGGGCGCTACTGGTGTTTCTGGCGCTTCAAGTGCCGATGGCACTCTGAAAGTAGCACACAAGAAATTGGATTTCGGCGTTCTACACTGTCCCGATGGTACTTCCAAACGCTTTTTCGTAAGCTGCGGCGTCGGTTACGATGCAAAAGTATGTGTAAAAGTGGAACAATCTCGCCTTAAGCCATTGCTCAATCGTATCGGCCTCGGCAAGCTCATTTACTTGATTTTAGGGCTACGTTATCTCATCAACGCAGAGACTTATCACGCTACCCTTACCTTAGATGGCGAAGACGTCTTATCCGGCGATCAGTTTCTCTTTGTTTCCTGGCAGAATCAACCTTATGAAGGCGGCGGATTCTACTTCAGTCCAAAAGCAGTTGCTAACGATGGTTTCTTAGATGTCTGCGTTGCCAAAGGCATCCCAAAATGGAAGATTCCATTTATCATTCCACTCGCAAAATTCGGTTTCCACACTAGATGTAAGGGCGTTTATCAATTTCGCTGTAAAGAAGCTGTTATTTTCAGCGATCAGAAAAACTACGTCCACACCGATGGCGAAACAAGAAAGAATATGCAGGAATTACATATCGAAGTTGTTCCAGCAGCCATCGAATTTTTGCAGTAAAACTTGCTTTTCGCGCCTACTCGGCGCGAAATACTATTATTGATATTTACAAAATAGACTTCTCAACTACTCCGGTGACACAGATTCTCGCTTTGAAATCTGTGTCACTATTTTTTTGCTAAATTTGATTACATATTTTGATTTCCAAATTTGTGGTGTCAGCTTCCAGCAAATTTTGATTACAAATTTCAGTTTCTGAATTTGTGGCACTGATTTTTACAAAATTTTGATTACATATTTTAACATCTACATGTGTGGTACTGATTTTAGTGACACAAATTTCAATTTTCTTATATGTAATACTTTTCATCAAAAATTCAGTACCACACTTTTCATTCTTCCAATATGTAATACTTTTCATCAAAAATTTAGTACCACACTTTTCATTCTTCCAATATGTAATACTTTTCATCAAAAATTCAGTACCACACTTTTCCATTTCCCCACCTGTATCACTCACCCGACAAAATCACGACATAAATCAAGTCTAAACTCAATCTAAACCCAACCGAAACCCAGTTCATAGCATTACAAGCTGCCGACTCTAACATCGAATCATTCGCTGGCTTAAGATAAAAAGACTTTAGAACAACAAAAAGGCCTGAGTGCTTTGCAATTTACAAAGCACTCAGGCTTTTTTTCGTTGTTCTTGTCTTTTTCAACTGCAAGGCGAAGATTCGATATTGGAATCTACAGCTTGTAGTCTACAAATTATACATTAATCTCAGCTGTCATACCAAGAATGTCTTTGTTTGCTTCTAAGATTGGATTTACCACTTCAAGAATAAACTCTTCTGTCTGTTCTGGCGCACGTCCTACAAAGTTCTTAGGTTCCATAATTGCCTGTAATTCTTCCATAGTTGTGCCAAAAGCAGGGTCAGCTGCGATTCTTTCTAACAAATCATTTTCCTTGCCTTCAACCTTAACCACACGACCAGCTTCCATAGAATGAACACGGATTAATTCATGAAGTTCCTGACGGTCTCCACCACGTTTTACCGCATCCATCATGATATTTTCTGTTGCCATGAATGGAAGTTCTTTCATTAAACGAGATGTGATTACTTTGTCATATACAACTAATCCGTCTACTACGTTTAAGTATAAGTCTAAGATACCATCAACAGCTAAGAAGCCTTCTGGTACGGAAAGACGTTTATTTGCGGAGTCATCAAGTGTTCTTTCAAACCACTGTGTGGAGGAGACAAATGCACCGTTCATAACGTTTGTCATTACAAAGTCTGCTAAGGAAGCGATACGTTCAGATCTCATTGGGTTACGTTTGTAAGCCATAGCAGAAGATCCAATCTGAGTTTTCGCAAATGGTTCTTCGATTTCTTTTAAGTGCTGAAGAAGACGAATATCATTTGTAAATTTGTGAGCGGACTGAGCGATTCCGGAAAGAACAGAAAGGATTCTGTAGTCTACTTTACGGGAATATGTCTGGCCGGATACCGGCTGACATTTATCAAAGCCCATCTTTTCTGCGATCATACCATCAATCTTCTTGATTGTTTCATGGTCACCGTCAAATAATTCTAAGAAGGAAGCCTGTGTACCTGTTGTACCCTTACATCCTAATAACATCATATTATCAATTACATGATCTAAGTCTTCTAAATCGTATAATAAATCCATGATCCAGAGAGTTGCACGTTTTCCAACAGTTGTAGGCTGTGCTGGCTGGAAATGTGTAAATGCTAATGTAGGAAGATCTTTATATTCCATAGCAAATTTGGATAATTCAGCGATTACATTGATTAACTTGGATTTTACGAGCTTTAATGCTTCTGTCATGATGATGATATCTGTGTTATCACCAACGTAGCAGGAAGTAGCTCCTAAGTGAATGATACCTTTTGCAGATGGGCACTGTACACCATATGCATATACGTGAGACATAACGTCATGACGAACTACTCTTTCACGTTCTCTTGCAACATCGTAGTTGATGTCTTCAGCATGTGCCTTTAATTCATCAATCTGTTCCTGTGTGATATTTAAGCCTAATTCATGTTCAACTTCTGCTAATGCAATCCATAACTTTCTCCATGTTTTGAATTTCTTATCCTGGGAAAAGATTGCCTGCATTTCTTTACTTGCATAACGTTCGCCTAATGGGCTTGAATAACGGTCTGTACTCATTTAAAAATACTCCTTCTATTTTTCTATAATATTTTTGGTTACCTGTCATAGTTACCACGAATATCCTCGGTCGGTGGAGCAAGTGGATAACTGCCGCTAAAGCATCCTTTGCAAATGCTCTTGCCTGGGACCATCTGCTCTAACCTTGAAAGATCGAGATATCCAAGGGAATCTGCACCGATTACCTGTCTGATTTCTTCGATCGTGCGGTTATACGCAATGAGCTGTTCTCTAGCAGGTACATCCGTTCCAAAATAGCATGGCCATAAAAATGGCGGTGAACTGATTCTTACATGTACCTCTGTCGCTCCCGCATCACGAAGCATTCTTACAATTCGGTCACTCGTTGTTCCACGTACAATCGAATCATCGATCATAATGACTCTTTTTCCTGCCACTGCACCACGAAGTGCGTTTAATTTGATGGATACCGAAGACTCACGATTCTTCTGTTTCGGCTTGATAAATGTTCTTCCCACATAGGTATTCTTTACAAATGCGGTTCCATACGGAATACCAGATTCCATCGCATACCCCATAGCTGCCGCATTTCCTGATTCCGGCACGCCAACGACTACATCCGCATCCACCGGGCAATCCTTGGCAAGAAATCTTCCTGCTGCAATTCTTGCATTGTAGACACTAACTTCATCGATGTAGCTGTCTGGTCTTGCAAAGTAAATCCATTCGAAGATACATCTTCCACGCTTCTCTTCCGGAATGCAAAGACTCTTGTCGGACATAATTCCGTTCGGAGTAATCGTCACCATCTCCCCAGGTTCTACATCACGGATAAACTCTGCACCAATCGTATCAAGGGCACAGGTTTCCGATGCTAAGATGTAGGCATTGTCCCTTTTCCCAATACATAGTGGACGAAATCCCTGAGGATCACGAAGACCGATCAGCTTTCTAGGAGACATCACGATAATGGAAAATGCTCCCTTAAGCTTTTTCGCTGCATTCATAACTGCCTCTTCAACAGAAGCTGTCTTTACTCGCTGTCTTGCGATGTGATAAGCCATCACTTCTGTATCAATGGTCGTCTGGAAAATAGCACCATCATATTCTAATTCACGTCTAAGTTCGTGGGCATTGATCAGGTTCCCATTGTGAACCAAACCGAGCGTTCCCTTTATATAGTTTAATACAAGTGGCTGTGCATTTGCAATAGTACTTTCACCCGCAGTTGAGTATCGTACGTGTCCAACCCCGATATCACCATGCATTTTTTCAAAATCTTCTGGTTCAAATACTTCGTTACAAAGCCCCATGCCTTTTTTCTGCTGCATATTTCCTAATGGTCCTTTGGTGTCAGACACCGCAATCCCACAGCTTTCCTGCCCGCGATGCTGTAAGGCAAAAAGTCCATAATAAATAGAAGAAGCGACATCATTACCATCAAAATCGTAGATGCCAAAGACGCCGCATTCTTCTTTTAGTTTGAAATCTGTATCATAATGATTCATTGTTTTTTCTCCAATCTCATGCTGATTTTGAATTCTTGCGAAAGTAACCCTTCAAATTCACCCAAAGAGTAGCACGCATTTTTACGAAAAACAACAAATTCGAGCCATTTATACAGAGTTTCGAAATATATTAAGTTTTCAATTAGTGAAGTTTATTATATTAGTCAGTTTATAATCTTATGAAACGTAATTTCCACCAAAAACTGATCGCCTGTCGTGTGAACTTCTAAATGCCCTCCACTTAAAGTTGTAAAGCTGTCTGCGATGGAAAGTCCAAGGCCACTGCCTTCTGTACTTCTTGCTTCATCACCACGACGGAATCGTTCGGTGATTTCTGCTTCATCAAAATCCATCTGATAGGAAGCCGTATTGATGACTTCTAGTTTGATCTGATGATCCCCCACATCTTTTAAAGTCACATAAATTCTGCTGCCTTTTAACGAATATTTTAACGCATTGTCCATCACATTCTGGATGACACGATACATACGATCCGCATCCGCCTTGATGGTAGCATTTTCTGACTCATACTTTTCGACAATTGCAAAACCAGATTCTTCAATCGCATCTCCCATCTCTGCCAAAGTCTGCTGTGTAAGTCGACGAAGGTCGATTTCTCGTAAGTTGACGTCGACATTTCCCGAAGTAGTCTTTGCCAGGTCGAATAAATCGGTAACGATATTACGAAGTCGATCAGATTTCTTTTCTAAGATTGACACATAATCTCTGGATTCTTCAGAAAGTGTCTCATCTTTGGATAATAAATCTATGTAGCCAATGATCGATGTGAGCGGAGTTTTCAGGTCGTGGGAAACATTTGTAATCAGATCAACCTTCATACGTTCGCTCTTCAGCTGCTCTTTCATACTATTTTCAAGGCCCTGACCGATGCCCTCTAAGTTCTTGGTCGCCGCATAGTAGAGAGATTCTTCGCCAATATCAGTCTTTGCATTCAAATCTCCACCCGCGATTTCATCAATCTGAAGAAGAACCTTCTCAAAATCAAGCATATCCTGGATGGACATGCGATAATCCTTAAAAAGTCTTACGAAAATCCAGATCATCGGTGTTTCAAATAGTACTCCAAAGAAGAAAAATATTCCATCATAATCAGTCAGAGAGAGGAATAAGATTGCCATCACTACAATCATCACCGCATAGACGATGAGTGTTCGTTTCTTTCTCTTTAATTCTTTTTCACGAATTCTTAAGGTAGACGCTTCTTTGCTTCGAAGCTCATTCCACTGTTTGGTCTGATTTCCAATAGCAGAAAATGTTTTTGCCACGACTTTGTATACAATACTGCTTCTGAAATAATAATGATCTTTTAATTTACGGATTGCTGATATAATGAAATACAATCCTAAAAATTCGGCAGCTAACATGCCAATGTAACTTAACTGGACAAAATTATGGGTAAGTCCTTCTCCCCATGCTGCAAATCCCAATGCAACACAGCCTAAACTTGTAAAGAAAAATCCCAGGAATAAAATCCAATGAATTTCAAGATAAATTCTGTCTACCCAGGCACCAACTTTTGTGCGGTCCTTTGGAGATGCACAAATTAAGATGAGTACACAGGCTGCAAGGATGATGCCAAAATAAGTTTCATATAATAAGATGTCGTGTTTAAGAAGATTTGTCCAGGTTTCCCAGTCATTTTGCACGGTTAATACTAACTCTGGATCAAGAATGATCTTAAGCTCAATCTTTTCAACGTCGCTCTTACTATTAATTCCTTTTGAATATGGGCCATCGGAGAAAGTTTTTGTCATCTCCTCATCATAAAACGTCGTCGTCTCCATAAAATAGTATTTACGTGGATTCCAGTGTCCATCTTCATCTTCTTCCTCTTCCACGTCCTGTTCCTGTAGAACTCTCGCATAATAGGTGTTCGGAAAGGTATTGAGCGCTTCTTCCACTTCTTTATACTGCCCTTTTTGATATGCAATTTCTTTTGTTTTCTTCTTGGACGCCTTTGTGTAATAGATTTTCCCGGTAACGGTCGCACGTTTTGCAATTTCTGCTCTTTCTTCACTCCATGCATGGTTTTCATCTTTGTTAAGCACTTTTTCACTTAAAAGGATGTCATCCATGTAATATTCCATCATCTCATCGCAAAGACTTCTGAATGCATAGCTATCACGAAATTCTGTTTTCTTAAACATTTCATCGATATTATAATTAACCATACCCTGGTTCTGCTGATAGAAGTTTTCTTCTGTCTGCGCAATATGAAGTCCTTCTCTGACACCTAAGAGGGTTGTCGCCATAATCGCTGCTACTGCAGCCCATAATATAATTTGTCTAACGATACTTTTCCATTTTGTAGCCAATTCCCCACACCACCTTTAAATATTTCGGAACCTTTGGGTTGATTTCGATTTTTTCTCGGATACGACGAACATGAACCATCACTGTGTTTTCAGGAGCGTAAGCCTGTTCCTGCCAGACTCTCTCATAGATTTCTTCTGCGGAAAATACTCTTCCCGGATGCTTCATAAGAAGTTCCAAAATCTTATATTCCGTTGGAGTAAGTTTTACCGCTTCCCCATCCACGTAAATCTGTTTTTCGTCAAGATTTAACTCAAGGCCACCATTTTTGATCGTATTCTTAGGATCCTGTGCAGATGCATTTGCCGGATTCGCCTGATTCGACCAGAGAAGATAGCGTCTTAAGGATGATTTTACTCTTGCCACGAGCTCTGCCGGACGATATGGTTTTTCGATGTAATCATCGGCTCCCATGGAAAGTCCTAACACCTTGTCGGACTCCTCTGTCTTCGCGGATAAAAGTAAGACCGGAATGTTCTTTTTCTCACGGATTTTCATCAAAGTAGCCAGGCCATTCAGCTTCGGCATCATGATGTCTAAAATAATGAGATGAACATCCTCATCCATCATGCATTCAAGTGACTCTAAGCCATCATACGCAGTCAGAACCTGATATCCTTCCATTTCTAATAATTTTTTGATCGCGCCGACGATTTCCCTGTCATCATCAACTACTAAAATTGTCTGATTCATATTCGTGCCTCCTTGTTCCGATGGTTTAAGTCTATTATAAACTTCTTTCAAACGGTTTGATAGAAAACTTACAGAATTCTTAAGAATAGAATAAGGCCGTCGCATCGCGACGGCCTAAAACTCCTAATACTATCATATAAAATTATAAAATCTTAATCAATTTCTCTACATCTTCCATCTTTGTTGCCCAGCTTGTACAGATGCGAATGGCTGTGTGGGTATCATCGTATTTTTCCCAGAATGCCACATTCACCTTCTTTTCAAGCTCTGCTAATTTTTCATTATCCATGACAACAAAAGTCTGGTTCGTTGGAGAATCAATCAAAAACTGATAATTCTTTTCTTTTAATACATTCTTGATCTTCTTTGCAGTATCAAGCGCATTCTTACTGATTTTCAGATAAAGATCATCAGTAAATAATTCATCAAACTGAACGCCTAACATAAAACCTTTCGCAAGAAGACCACCATGCTGTTTCATCTGTGTAACAAAATATTTTGGCGCATTGTGATGGGTAAATACGACTGCTTCCCCAAACATCGCTCCAACTTTTGTTCCACCAATATAGAACACGTCAGTCAGTGCTGCCACATCTTTTAATGTAACATCACTTTCTTCGCAGGCAACGCCGTACCCAAGTCTGGCACCATCAAGATATAATGGAAGCTTGAACTCGTCGCACACCTTTCGAAGCGCTACAAGCTCATCTTTCGAATAAAGCGTTCCAAATTCCGTTGGATGAGAGATATATACCATGCCAGGAAATACCATATGTTCATGATTTCCATCTGCATAAAATGTTTCTACCCAGTCAGCAAGCTCGCCGGCATCAATCTTGCCATCATGATGTGGAAGTGTTAATACTTTGTGACCGGAAAACTCGATTGCACCAGCTTCATGAGAAGCTACATGACCAGTTTCAGCTGCGAGAACTCCTTCATAGGGAGCAGTCATTGTATCAATGACAATCTGATTCGTCTGAGTACCACCTACTAAAAAGTAGATATCTGCATCCGGACAGTCACATGCCGTACGAATTTTTTCTTTTGCACTGTCACAAATCGTATCTGTGCCATAACCGGACTGTTTATCATACTGAATGTCAAATAATCTGTTTAAAATATTGCTGTGAGCAACTTCACTGTAGTCATTTACAAAAGATAACATACAATCTCCTAACGTAAGAATCCGTTGATGATCTGTTCTTCAGCCTGTTCTTCTGTAAGACCTAAAGTCATTAATTTGATAATCTGATCACCGGCAATTTTACCGATAGCAGCTTCATGAATTAATGCCGCATCAAGATTCTTAGCATCTAATTTAGGTACAGCAACAACGTGAGCATTCCCCATGATGATTGCATCACATTCTGCATGACCGGAACATACATTATCACCAATGATCGCTGCTTCAAAGATCTGTTCAGAACTATCTTTTGCTACAGAACGGGAAATAACATCAGTAGAAGAATTTTCCCCATTTAAGTATACATCATAGATACTCTTTGCATACTGATCACCATGTGTCATAAGACGTTCACGAACGATCATGGTTGCACCTGCTGCAAGTTCTGCCTTAGTTGTACGAACGGTGGAGTCTACACCCTTGATCTGAACCATCTCCATCTCAACGTAAGAACCTTCTTCCTGATATACTTCTGTTTCAGGATTTAAGATACGCTTACCTGTTCCACCTTCACCTTCGCCGTAATGCTTTTCTACATATTTTACTTTAGAATTCTTACCAACGAAGAAACGATGGATACCATCGTGCTGGGAATCCTGATTACCACAGTTGTGAATACCACATCCTGCTACAATTACTACGTCACAGTCTTCCCCAATGTAAAAGTCATTGTATACTTTTTCACTGTGACCGGAATTACTAATTACTACTGGAATATGAACACTCTGGTTCACTGTTCCATCTTTGATTTTGATATCAATACCGCTTACATCTTCTTTTGTTGTAATATCGATGCTCGCATTGGTATTACGTCCGATACTTTTACCATTTACACGAAAGTTATAAGCACCTGTTGGAATTTTATGAAGGTCCGCAACTTCCGCCAGAATTCTCTTCTGAATTACATCCATTTCCATTTTATTGTGGTCCTCCTATAATAATTTGCTGCAGCCTTCCTTGATTGCTGCAGATGTGCCAAGAATTTCAGGAAGAATTTCTTCTTTTGATCCCTGTTTCTTTACTTTTCCATTTTCAATTACAACGATTTCGTCTGCAATATTTAAGATACGTTCCTGATGGGAAATAACTAAAATTGTGCCATCAATCGTCTTTCTCATGTTTTCAAATACAGAAATTAAGTTGTTAAAACTCCATAAGTCGATACCAGCTTCTGGTTCATCAAAAATTGCAAGCTTTGTACCACGAGCAAGAACTGTTGCAATTTCAATTCTCTTTAACTCACCACCGGAAAGGGAAGCATTTACCTCACGGTTGATGTAGTCCTTTGAACATAAGCCTACTTTAGATAAATATTAGCAAGCTTCATTCACGGAGATTTCATTGCCTGCTGCCAGACGAACTAAGTCAATTACAAGGATTCCTTTAAAATGAACTGGCTGCTGAAGTGCAAAGCTGATTCCTAAATTTGCACGTTCTGTAATATTCTTTTCTGTGATATCTTCACCATCATAAATTAACTGACCTTCTGTGATTGGGTAAATTCCCATGATTGCTTTTGCAAGGGAAGACTTACCACCACCGTTTGGTCCTGTGATTACAACAAACTTACCATCACCAATGGTAAGATTCATATGATCGATAATATTCTTTTTACGATCTTCTTCTTCAACCTGATAGGTTACATTTTTTATCTCAAGCATATGTTTCTCCTGTCAAATTCATTTATCTTAAAATTAAAGATATACTACAATATAATAACGCATTTCATCCGCTTATGCAAATGTTTATGCAAAGGAAAAAGGAGTCATCACAAATGATAACTCCTTGCTACTTTCATTATTCATCTCCGATACATCCACCGTAAACATTAATTAAGGTAAGTCCTAATAATACCCCACCGCAAATGTCTGTGAACCAGTGTACACCAGAAATTAATCTTCCAACAACAATTATTACTAAAGCTGCGATAAGAATGATTTTAAAGATTCGTGCCACTGCTTTGCTTCTTACATAGCGATCCACAAGCATTGCTGCACTGCCTAAAATTACAAATGCAAGTAATGTATGAGAGGATGGGAAGGATGCTTCCGGAAAATCAAGTCCGTCTGTTAAGACTGGTCTGTAATTGATTACTAATACTTCAAATAAAATATAAAGTCCAATTACAACTACATACAAACATCCAAGTAAGAAAATTTCTTTATCAACACCAAAAAGACTTCTGCTTGAAATGAGCTGTAGTAATCCAACTAAGGCAAATAATCCTGCAATGAGGAAGGATGCATATCCTAAGATTTCAGTAATGGAATACCAAAGTTCATGTTCTCCAATCAAACTGTGTACTGCCCCATTCAGATGAGAAAGTCCAATGCTGGTTCCTGCAGGTCCAATTGCTGCAACATCTACAAATTTCACCATTGCGATCAGGATGAGAAATAAAACACCTGTCACACTGGCAGTTAATATTTTTTTATTCATAATTACATTCCTTTCACCTTTTTTCAAAGGCATTATACCACATTTAATAAAAT
The DNA here is from genome assembly GCA_024403555.1 of Lachnospiraceae bacterium. Classification (GTDB taxonomy): domain Bacteria; phylum Bacillota; class Clostridia; order Lachnospirales; family Lachnospiraceae; genus Fimousia. The sequence goes on from JAKSRP010000010.1 coordinate 44,553, forward strand.
CAGTGAACCAAAAATCATTCCAATTGCTACCATTTTCTTTTTGCTCAGACGCTCTTTAAACAAGAGAAAACTAAGCAGACTGATCACGACTATAGTAACGACACTGTATACCGGATACACAATCACTGCCGCGATGCTATGAAGTGCACCCAACAGAAAACGTGAGGAAAAGTAATTTGGAATCCCAATACAGATTCCACAGATGACATCCCAAATAGATAAGCTCTGTTTTTCTTTGATCCATAAAACAAAAGCACATACCGCCGCCATTACAAAGGTGAAAAACAGATAATGATTTTTTAATCCACTGCTTCCAAGCTTGTCATAAATATTTGCCATAGCATCAGTAAATCCACTGCCAACCATAAGCATGATCAGCAAAATCTTATAGTTTGCTTTCCCTGCATCTTCTTTTTCAAAATGGATCATAATAATCGCAGCAATTGCAAGGAGAATCCCCAAAATCTGCAATATTTTAGGTCGTTCATGGAAAATAACAATTGCCATGATTGTTGGAATCAACACCCCCAGCTTCATAAATGTTGCCGACAGCACCACTCCATTCTTTCTTATGTTTAACTGAAGGAGCACAAAGCTGGCAAGATATAAAATACCGGAAATCACGCCTAGTAAAAGCACAGTGACCATTCCGGAATCAGCCACAAAAAGATTCTTACCACCCATAAAAATAAGGGAAAGCAATGCACAAACGATATAGTTAGACACAAACATGCCCATATTATTTTTTATTTTTTCTTCTCCTAAGCGCATGATCGTTGAAACCATGGCACTAGAGAAAATCGCAAGTCCTAGATATAACATAAAATGAATCTTTCCTACTTCCTATCATTATACCAACACAAATTATATCGAATTATTTTCATGTTCGTTAGCACTGCTTTTCGCAAATCGTAGCATTCTTCACTTCCACCGTTCCATCACAGACGTGAACTACCCCGACTTATAGAAGTCAGAGCTTCTGGGGTGCTGCGCACCCGTTTAAGAAGTTTGATATTTAAGTTTCCACCTGATTCGTCAGGCAATCC
>JAKSRP010000011.1 GCA_024403555.1 Lachnospiraceae bacterium
TGGGCCCAATCCCCAATCCCCAATCCCCAATCCCCAATCCCCAATCCCCAAATGCCATTGACAATAAATAAATATGTATATTAAGCCTAATACTTAAAATTCATTTTATTCCTTATATGAAAAGATTTCTGTCTTAATTGTATCAGAATTGGCTGGAAATGAACAGAACAAGCGTCAAAATGAATATTTAGATAATGAGTTATTCATTTAGTTTTATTGACAAAGCATTTGTGCTCTGATATAATTGTTAAATCGTGACGGAAATTATACATTTTGAAGGAAAAAGAGGAAAATCCTTCAAAATTTGAAATATATTGTAGAAATAAATTTGTAGAAAGAAAGGAAGATGTCGAATGCTTCAGGAAATGCCAATGATGTTCTCAGAAACCACACCTGAGATTGTCGAATTATCTGAAAAATGTTCCCATAAGATTCCGCCTCATGTGTACGATCGTTACTCTGTAAAAAGAGGTCTTCGTGAAGACACTGGTGAAGGTGTATTAGTCGGTCTGACTGAAATTTCCAAAGTAGTTTCCTACATCGTAGAAGACAGAGCGATGGTTCCATGTGATGGTCGTCTCTACTTCCGAGGAGTCAACATCAATGATTTAGTTGGCGGTTTTATTAAGGAAAAACGTTTTGGTTTTGAAGAAACAACATATCTCTTACTTTTTGGTAAATTACCTACAAAAGAAGAGTTAAAATCATTTAACCGTATTTTAGGCGAATACCGTCAGTTACCAACAAACTTTGTTCGTGATATCATCATGAAAGCTCCAAGTAAAGATATGATGAATACATTAGCACGAAGCGTACTGACTTTATTCTCATATGATGACAATGCACTTGATATTTCTGTGCCAAATGTACTTCGTCAGTGCTTACAGTTAATCGCGTTGTTCCCAATTCTTACGGTTTATGGATATCAGACTTATGCACATTTTTATGAAGGACAGAGTTTATTTATCCATTCCCCACAGGAAGATTTATCTACTGCAGAAAATATCTTATATCTTTTAAGAAAAGATAATCAGTATACAGAATTAGAAGCGCGTGTACTTGACTTATGTCTCGTATTACATGCTGAACATGGTGGTGGTAACAACTCCACATTTACAACTCACGTTGTTACATCTTCTGGTACAGATACTTACTCCACAATTGCAGCTGCCCTTTCTTCTTTAAAAGGTCCAAAACATGGTGGTGCCAACATCAAGGTAATCCAGATGTTTGAAGACATCAAGAAGAATGTAAAAGACTGGACAGATGAAGATGAAGTAAGAGCTTACTTAAAGAAGATTCTCAATAAGGAAGTATTTGACGGGGCTGGTCTCATCTATGGTATGGGACATGCAATCTACTCCATTTCTGACCCAAGAGCAAAAGCGTTAGAAGGGTTTGTAAAGGAACTTGCTTTTGAAAAAGGTCTTGTGGAAGAGTATGCGCTCTACCATTTAGTAGAAAGAATTGCTCCAGAAGAAATCAAGGCTAAGAGAAACTCCAAGAGAGAAGTATCTGCCAATGTCGACTTCTACAGTGGCTTCGTATATGCGATGCTTGGTCTTCCGGTTGAATTATATACACCAATCTTCGCAATCGCACGTATTTCCGGCTGGAGTGCGCACCGTATCGAAGAATTAGTTTCTGGTGGAAAGATTATCCGTCCTGCATACGCTAACGTTGCTCCACATCTTGACTATGTGGCACTTGATGAACGTGAAAGTGGCGTTCGAGAAGCGGTTTCAATTGACCAGACAAAGGTTGATGAGGTTTCTGATTAGAACTTGAGCAGGCGTCTGGCTTGAAAAGTGAATAAATTCAATAGAATTTTGAGCTCCCATTTTTATGGGGGCTCTTTTTGATATATGGGAAATTGTTATACAATTTCCCATATATCAAAAGCACTCCGTGGGCTGCGCACCTCGCGGAGCGGTAGTTAATGCTACGCATTCCGCTCGGGCGCGAAGTGTGCAAAGCACACTTTTTTGGTATATAATAAAGATAAGGGGAATACGAAAAAGTATAGAAAGAAGGTATAGTATGGAATGTATTTATAGAAAAATCGAATCAAATATTGACGGTTTATTGCTCGACACTTTAATGATAAAGCCAGAAGATGCGCCTAAGGCGATCGTTCAGCTTGTTCATGGGATGGCAGAATACAAAGAACGCTACGTTCCATTCATGGAATATCTCGCCGAACGAGGATACATTTGCATCATTCATGACCACCGTGGACATGGAGAAAGTGTAAAAACACCGGAGGATTATGGCTATCTCTATGACACAAGTGGTGTGGCGCTGGTTGAAGATGCCCATCAGGTGACAGAGATGATCAAGGTAGAGTATCCGGATCTTCCACTCTATCTGTTCGGGCACAGCATGGGTTCTCTGGTAGTTCGTTCCTATACGAAGAAATACGATGACGAGCTTTCCGGGCTTATTGTGTGCGGAAGTCCAAGTGCAAATCCTCTGATTGCCGTTGCAAAAGGTCTGGCTAAGCTGCTTATGAAAGTAAAGGGTGAGCGTGCTGCAGGCAAGCTGCTCCATAAGATGGCATTCTCTACTTATCTTAATGGAATCGAAAATCCAAAATCCGAAAACGACTGGCTTTCTTACAACGAGGCAAATGTCTCTGCCTACGATAAGGATCCGAAATGCGGATTTATGTTTACGAACAATGGTTTTTATAATCTGTTTTGTGTCCTTTCTGACACTTATGATAAAAAGGGCTGGGCTATGAATAATCCGAAGTTACCGGTATTTTTTATCTCTGGGGAAGAAGATCCTTGCATGACCAATAAGAAAGCATTTGAAGATGCAGTCCGCACAATGCGTGAGGTAGGCTATAAGAATACAAAGGCCAAATTGTACCCACACATGAGACATGAAATTTTAAATGAAGATGATAAAAATAAAGTTTATCATGATGTGATCAAGATTTTGAAACGATTTGAAAATGATAATAAAATAGATTGACAAGGGTACTCCTACGGGAGTACTCTTTGTGCTGTAAAATTACCGATTTGACAGAATGAGAAAAATCTGCTAGAATTCACGGAACTCGAAAACTTAGCAAAGTTGAAGGAGGTTTTATTATGAATATTGTAGTGGACAAATTATTAAAATCAGATCCAGCTTATATATATGCACCTGTTGATGGTAAAATGACAGCTTTAGAAGATTTTGCAGATCCGTTGTTTGCGGAGGGAGTTTTAGGCCCTGGGATTGTTATTGAACCGGAGGAGGGTATGATTTATGCTCCATTTATGGGAGAAGTGACTTCTGTATCTGAATCGAAGAATGCAATTGGATTAAAGTGCTTTTCTGGGGTGGAAGTATTGATTCATATTGGTGTCGATACCGTTCGCATGAAAGGCGAAGGCTTTCAGGTGATTGCAGAGAAAGGAAAGAAGATTCGTACAGGAGACGTATTGATTACTTTTGATCCGGAAGCAATTTCCGAGGCAGGATTGGTCAATAGTATTGTTATGGTTGTTCCAAACGCTGCAAAGTTTGATGGAATTGTGATGATGAGCCAGTTAGGCGAGAATGTGAAACATGGAGAACGTCTGATGAAGATCCCTTCTTTGGATAAATAGTATAGAGCGGATCTTTGTTAATGAATTAGCTGAATTTAATGACACATAAGACTATTGTGGTTAGTGGATGTAGACCATCTTTTACTGCAATAGTCTTTTTTATGTTTTTTATTGTTTGTGGTTGGCCGGTTCGTTATTTTAGTCTGACATTTTACCTCATATTTTATCTCTGATTTTATCGGAGTAGATAAAAGTGTAAATACTCCTCTTTCTTATGAAATATTTTGAAAAGAGTATATACTACTTGCTCAAGTTCCTCTTTCACGCTTTATTAACTGAAAAGAGTATAGAAAACTTATCAAATTTCGTTATTAACTTGCTTTTTGACGTATTTTCACCGAAACGGTCGTTGATTTAAGGCGAAAAGGTACCTCATTAAGCAAGTCGATTTGTCGAAAGAGGTACTCAGTCAAAAAAGTACTACTCATATGGTTGTGGAAGTGCAGAAAAGAGGTATGCGCACAAAAAATATATACTCAAAGCAATTATTACAAGCTTATAAGAGCAGCTGCCCGGCAACTACCCGACGTAAAAACGCTAAGCATCACAAGAACGATTTCGCAGAGTACGTCACCAATCCACAATTTTCGAAATAATATAGATTCTTTATAAAATTTTTAGCACTCTGTGCTTGACAGTGCTAAATACAAGTGTTATATTACGAATAGAACAACAAGCACAAGGAGGTGTATCGTTTATGAATATCAATAAGTTTACAGCAAAATCCATGGAAACCATTCAGAATTGTGAAAAGCTTGCATATGAATATGGGAACCAGGAGATTAAGCAGGAACATTTTTTATATAGCATTTTAACAATCGAAGAAAGTCTCATCTTAAAGCTCATCGATAAGATGGGAATCAATAAGGAAGCATTCTTACAGAGTGCACAGGCAAAGGTGCAGAGACTTCCGAAGGTATCTGGAGGTCAGGTATATATTAGTAATGATCTGAATAAGGTGTTAATCAGTGCTGAAGATGAGATGAAAGCCATGAAAGATGAGTATGTGTCAGTGGAACATCTCTTCTTAAGCCTGATTCAGAATGCAAGCAAGGATATGAAGATTTTCTTACAGGGATATGGCATTTCCAGAGAGAGATTCTTAACAGCGCTTGCAGAGGTCCGTGGCAACCAGAAGGTAACAAGTGATCATCCAGAAGCAACCTATGAAACTTTAGAAAAGTATGGATATGATTTAGTAGAACGTGCTCGTGCTCAGAAGCTTGATCCGGTTATTGGCCGTGATCAGGAGATTCGAAATGTTATCCGAATCTTATCCCGTAAGACAAAGAATAATCCAGTTCTCATCGGGGAACCTGGGGTTGGTAAAACGGCAGTAGTAGAAGGACTTGCTCAGCGAATCGTTCGAGGTGATGTGCCGGAACAGTTAAAGGATAAGAAGATTTTTGCACTGGATATGGGATCTTTGGTTGCAGGTGCAAAGTATCGTGGTGAATTTGAAGAACGATTAAAAGCAGTTTTAGAAGAAGTAAAGAAGAGCGATGGACAGATTATTCTGTTTATCGATGAATTACATATGATTGTCGGAGCAGGCAAGACAGATGGTGCTATGGATGCAGGTAATATGCTTAAGCCAATGCTTGCTAGAGGAGAACTCCATTGTATCGGTGCCACAACCCTAGATGAATACCGCATGTATATCGAAAAGGATCAGGCACTTGAGAGACGATTCCAGCCGGTTATGGTAGATGAACCAACCGTTGAGGATACCATTTCTATCCTTCGAGGAATCAAGGAACGATATGAAGTATATCATGGGGTTAAGATTACCGATGCATCCTTAATTTCAGCAGCAACTTTATCTAATCGATATATCTCTGACCGATTCTTACCAGATAAGGCCATCGACTTAGTGGATGAAGCCTGTGCGATGATCAAGACAGAGATGAATTCTCTTCCACAGGAGCTTGATGACATCAAGCGTAAGATTATGCAGCTTGAAATTGAAGAAGCCGCTCTTAACAAGGAAGATGATGGATTAAGCAAAGATCGTTTAGAAGCACTTCAGAAGGAACTTGCAGAGTTAAAAGATGACTTAAATACTCGCATGGCAACCTGGAAGAATGAAAAGTCTTCTGTAGAGAAGGTGCAGAAGCTTCGTGAAGAAATCGATGCAGTGAATAATGAAATTCAGATTGCTCAGAGAAGCTACGATCTTAACAAGGCAGCAGAGCTTCAGTATGGTAAGCTTCCACAGCTTAAGAAAGAGTTAGAAGAAGAGGAAGAAAAGGCGAAAAAAGATGAACGTTCCATGGTAAGAGAACGCGTCACAGCAGAAGAAATCGCCAAGATCATTTCCCGCTGGACAGGCATTCCAGTGATGAAGCTTACTGAAAGCGAACGTAATAAAGTGCTTAATTTATCTGATGAACTCCACCAGAGAGTCATTGGACAGGATGAAGGCGTGGATTTAGTTTCCGAAGCTATCATTCGTTCTAAAGCAGGTATTAAGGATCCGAAAAAACCAATTGGCTCCTTCTTATTCCTTGGACCAACCGGTGTTGGTAAGACAGAACTTGCGAAAGCTCTTGCTCAAAGCCTTTTTGATGATGAGAATAACATCGTGCGAATTGACATGAGTGAATATATGGAGAAGTATTCTGTATCTAGACTGATCGGGGCTCCTCCAGGATACGTTGGATATGAAGAAGGTGGACAGCTTACTGAAGCAGTCAGAAGAAAGCCTTACTCCGTAGTTTTATTCGACGAAGTAGAAAAAGCCCATCCAGATGTATTTAACGTATTGTTACAGGTATTAGATGATGGTCGCGTAACGGACTCTCAGGGACGTACCGTAGACTTTAAGAATACCATCATCATTATGACATCTAACATTGGTTCTACTTATCTTTTAGAAGGAATCAATGCAGATGGAGAAATCAGTGAAGCAGCGAAAAATATGGTTATGAATGATCTTCGCAATCATTTCCGTCCGGAATTCTTAAACCGATTAGACGAGACAATTCTTTTCAAGCCGCTCACTAAGGATAATATTACTGACATCATTGACTTACTTCTTGCAGATTTAAATCGTCGTATTGAAGATAAAGAGCTTAGCGTGGAATTAACCCCTGCTGCAAAGGCCCATGTGGCAGATCATGGTTATGAACCAATGTATGGTGCAAGACCATTGAAGCGTTTCTTACAGAAGAACGTAGAAACTCTCGCGGCAAGACTCATCCTCGGCGGCGAAGTAAGAGCAGAAGATGTGATTGTGATTGATGTGGCAGACGACCGCCTGACCGCATACAAAAAATAAAAAAGCAGTGTTAACCTCCTTAATAATATAAAAAGTGATGAAAGGGAAGGCTGCCGAAGAATTTCGGTGAGGCCTTCCTTTTTGCGTTGGTGCGGCTCATGCGGCTGCACTTAGCGCACGTGAACCTATTTTTTGTCATTGCGAAAAATCCATGATTTTTCTATAATATAATCAGTGTAATAAACGTCTTATGAAAACGCCAAAGTAATAAGCAAGAGAGGAGTATTTTAAAATGTCAAAAAGTGAATATATCAAGCGATATTTCTTCTTTTTCCTTGGACTTTATATCATTTCCATGGGTATCGCTTTATCAACTAAAGCAGGTCTTGGTGTAACACCGGTTTCTAGTATTCCATTTACCCTTAGTATTGCAACACCACTGACCTTAGGTAACATTACTATTATCATTCAGCTCATTTATATCGCCTGTGAAATTGCGATTTTACGAAAAGAATTTAAGCCTTATAACCTGCTTCAGTTCTTAGTTGTATTCGTATTTGGTTATTTTACCGATTTTTCTGTATGGCTCATCAGAGGCATCGTTCCAGGTAATTATGTTGCTCAGTGGATCTGCTGTATTGCAGCCATGTTTGTCATTTCTTTCGGAATCAAGATGGAGGTTACTGCAGGCGTTATGATGCTTCCGGTTGATGCATTGATGGCATTGATCTCCAGAAAATGGAAGATTGATTTTGGTAAAGTGAAGGTAACATTTGACTCCTCACAGGTAGTTGTGGCAGTTGTTTGTTCCTTAATTCTCATGCACCGAATCGAAGGGGTTCGTGAAGGAACCGTCGCAGCAGCTATCTTCGTTGGGATGATCATCAAGTTCTATACGAAACATTTGGCAGGCTTTTATCAGGCTATCGGTCTGACTCCGATTGCGGCAAAAGAGGCAGAAAGTGCAGAAGAAGCAGTAGCAAATGCTACCGTGCGTGTTATTACAATTGCTCGTGAAACGGGAAGTGGCGGTCACAGCATTGCAAAGATCTTAGCGAAACATTTGCAGGTGCCACTTTATGAAAAAGACCTTCTTGGAGCAGCGACCGAAGAGCATGGAGTTGGCTTAGATGAATATCTTAAGAAGGAAGAAAATGCAGTTCTTCGCTATTTTGAACAGTTAAATGATGAGATTTACCAGCCATTGATTGCTCTTGAAAAACAGATGGATGTTGCTGAAAGTGAAGGATCTGTTCAGGAAACAAGAAAAGAGATGATTCAGCGTGTCGGAAGCACAGAATCCTGTGTCATTCTTGGCCGTCTTGGGAACTATTTTTTAAAGAATCATCCAAATTGCTTCCACGTATTTTTACATGGAGATCACGATTATCGTGTGGAACACTATGCAAAACAATTTGATATCAGTCTTGCGCAGGCAGAAAAAGAAGTTGCCGAGAATGATGAAATCCGCAGAAAACATTACGAACTGGTGACTGGAGACCCTTATGGTAATTACAAGTCTTACCATATGTCTTTAGATACATCTGCCATTGGCGATGAAGAAGCAGCTAAGCTTATTTTAGAAGCAGCAGAGAAATATTTTGCAAAATAAAGGAGTGATCATATGCCAGCAATTTCAAATGACTGGGCACCCCATTTAAAACCAGAGTATGGGAAACCATACTATAAAGATTTATATTATAAAATCAACGAGGAATATCAGAATTATAAGATTTTTCCACCTGCAGATGATATTTTTAATGCCTTTCATCTGACACCGCTTGCAAATGTAAAGGCGGTGATTTTAGGGCAGGATCCTTATCATAATGATGGACAGGCACATGGTCTTTGCTTTTCCGTAAAGCCGCCGGTAGAAGCACCTCCATCTTTAGTAAACATTTATAAGGAATTACAGGATGATTTGGGCTGTTATATTCCAAATCATGGCTATCTGAATAAATGGGCACAGCAAGGAGTTCTGATGCTCAATACCGTTCTTACGGTTCGCGCGCATCAGGCGAATTCCCACCGAGGAATCGGATGGGAGGAATTTACGGATGCAGCGATTCGTATTTTAAATGAACAGGATCGTCCGATCGTATTTATTTTGTGGGGACGTCCAGCTCAGCAGAAGGCGAAGATGTTAAATAATCCAAACCATCTGATTTTAAAGGCGCCTCATCCAAGCCCATTATCCGCTTATCGTGGATTTTTCGGAAGCAAACCATTTAGCCAGACAAATGCATTTTTAACAGCGCATGGGGTTGCACCGATCGACTGGCAGATTGAGAATATATAGGAGAGTTTAGCGAGATGGATGTGTTAAACAAGATGGAGATTTGTGACAAACAGAGTGTGCGAAAACTTGTGGCAGCGCGTCAAAAAACCTACAGTAAGGCTTGGGTGGAAGAACAGAGCGTATCAATTCAGAACCAGATTCTTGAGTGTGAAGATTTTAAGAATGCTTCCGCTATCTTTTGCTATGTGAATTTTGGGAAGGAAGTTGTGACAGTTCCGATTATTGAGACTGCACTTTCTATGGGAAAACGCGTAGGAGTGCCATTATGTCTTGGAAAAGGTATTATGGATGTTCATGAGATTACATCGCTTGATCAACTAAAACCTGGTGCATATGGGATTTTAGAGCCGGATGCAAGTACTCCACTCATTGATGTAAAAGACATTGATTTTGGAATCATCCCTTGCGTATCCTGCAACAAAAAAGGGGAGCGTCTAGGGCATGGAGCAGGCTATTATGACCGTTATCTTAGCAAGGGTAATTTTGTGAAAGCAATTTTATGCTTTGATGAGATGATGGAAGAAGCAATTCCAACCGATGAGCATGATGTGCTCATGGATTATGTAGTGTCCCAGAGTGGGATGGTGAAGATACAATAAATAAAAAGAAAAAATGCCGAGTTTTTTAAACCTCGGCATTTGTCATATTAATTTCTGATAGCTACATTTCTGTTCTCTACGCCCTTAATTGCAAACCATAAAATCACAAATTCAGCCACGGTAAATACAAAGCTGATGATTCCGGAAGAGAGAATTTTTAATCCTGATGCAAAGCACAAAGACTGAATAAAAGCCGGAATCGTTCTTGCCATGATTGCAAAGAGATATAAGTCTTTAAATCGAAGCTTGATTGGTGAACGCATGGTTGCAATCACTCCGCATACCGCCAGGAAAATAGCATTATATAAATAATGGAAGATGACCATCATCGTTGCAGTTACGGCGCCGAACGCCATACTAATATAAAAATAAGGCAGCAGCTCGGTTAGATTCTTATTCGTAAAGGTCTTGTCGGTCTTTAAGTCTTTAAATTTTAAGTCATAATTTTCTCTCGACATGCGATTGATCATAAGCATGTTGTTTTCGCTGACAAGTACTTCCACGAGTTTGTCTTCATCAATATCTTTTTCTGTATATTCCTTCACATCGCTGTCTGCAACAATTCGGATTGCTTTGCCATTGATATCAATCTTATGGGCAATCGAAAAGGTTCCATCCTTGTATTCAAAAGCTGGCAGCGTCTCCTCGATAAAATGCTTTGGACCGCCAATACTCACGGCAAATGCTGCTGCAGGAATGATGACCTGTATGGTTGACATTAAAACTGCAACCAGAAGTATATACAGGAGGATGAAGCGTTTTTTAATCCCGATGATCTTCTCATAATCAGCAGGCTTGGTTACTGCTGTAATGATCATATCTTTTAATGTTATATCGTTTCTTTTTGTCATAAATTATTAGCAAATAAATCCTAGTAAACGATGCTGTTTAAGATTTTATCTGCGGTCTCCTTATCTTTTAATACTTCAATGAGTTTGCCGGCAAATGGAATTGCAGTACCCATTCCACGGCTTGTGATAATTTTGCCATCTACAGCTACCTGATCATAAATGTAATTTGCACCAGCTTCTACTAAACAATCCTCAAAAGCAGGGTAACTTGTAGCTGTCTTTCCGGAAAGAAGATCCATATCTGCAAATACACTTGGAGCAGCGCAGATTGCTGCAATATAACGACCTTCTTCAAAGTTTTTACGAACCATGCTGCGAACACGTTCATCAGCTTTTAAATTAAGTGTTCCTGGCATTCCGCCTGGAAGAACTACCATATCTGGTTCATCATCCATCACGTGATCGATGGTCAAATCTGCAGTTACCGGGATTTTGTGAGCCCCCATAATTGCAGGTGTTTCCTGAATAGAAACCATAGTTGTATCAATCTCTGCACGGCGAAGCAGATCGACTACGGTTAAGCCTTCGATTTCTTCAAATCCATCTGCTAAAAATACATAAACTTTCATTGTGAATCCTCCTGATTTTTTTATTTATAATCCGATAATAAGCCCGGCAAATGGGCAAATTTCTTGACAACATAGCTAACTACGATATATTATATCCTATATGATTTACTTTTGGCAAGCAGGATAGGACTGCCCATCAAAAGGAGGAGGAGAACAATGGAAATCGAACGCAAATTTTTGATGAAGATGCCACCTAGAAATCTTAGCAGCTATGATTGTGCTCAGATCGAACAGGCATATCTTTGTACAAAACCTGTTATTCGTATTCGTAAAAAGAATGATGAATATATTCTTACATACAAATCTGTTGGGTTATTAGAAAGAGAAGAATTAGAAGTACCTTTAGATGAAAAAAGCTATCAGCATTTATTAAAGAAGTGTGATGGCAATGTTATTACAAAAACTCGTTATTTTATTCCGATTGAAGATGGCTTAACTGTTGAAGTAGATATCTTCAAACATGGTTTTGACGGGCTTATCATCGCAGAAGTTGAATTCCCGGATCTTGAAACAGCAACATCCTTCCGTCCACCTGTGTGGCTTAAGACTGAAGTAACTCAGGATGCCCGTTTCCAGAACAGCAACTTATGCCAGATGACAGACAACGAAAGAATTACTATTTTGAGAGAGATTCTTTATAACTAAAATTTCAATGAAGACAATAATTTAGGCTGTTAACGATTTCGTTAACAGCCTTTTGTGTTTTGCAATAATCATTTGCAATAATCAAATTATAATAATCAAATTAAGACGCTGATTTGCGATACGCATTCGGTGTCATTCCAGTGCTTTTCTTAAATACCTGTGAAAAATAACTCTGGGAAGAAAAACCAACGGTGCTTGCAATTTGTGCAATAGACTGGCTGGTTGTCTCTAAGAGACGCTTGCTTTCCGCGATACGCTTTTCAATCAGATAGTTGATTGGTGAGTAGCCAATGTATTTGTTAAAGGCGTGAACCATATAATATTTGTTCATATGGGTCATAGTAGCTAAAGAATCAAGGTTGATATTTTCCGCAAAATGATGGTCAATATAACGCTTGATAAAAGCACATTCCTTATTCGTTCTGGCAGAAGAAGTGGATGTGATCGTGCACTTGGTCTGACGAACAACATTGGTTACTAAAATTTCTAATAAATTCTGACATACCTCTTCGTAATTAAATTCCATCTTCTTAATTTCATGAAGAATAGATTTGAAATAGAAAGAGATATTCTTATAATTATCCTTTAATGATTTCTTCAAATAAAGAGAAGAACTCATATCCGTAAATTCATTCGGTGTGAAGAAAATACCGTCCATACCAATTACGATTGCTTCAATCTGACTGTCCGTATAAGACAGAAGCTGATGAAGTACATTCGGATTGACGATGACTAAATCATTCGTCTGAACCGGACAAAGGGTATTGTCGATGTAGAATTCACCACTGCCACGGGTGATAAAATAAAGCTCCGTATAAGTATGTTCCTGAAGCTCTCGGACAGGCTTGGTAGGATAATTCGCTTTTTTAATATAAAGAAGTCGACAGTCAATTGGCTGTGGCTGGCGATTCTGCCAGGTCATGGATTTTTGATTCATGTTCTACCCCCATAAAGATTCTGGGTAAACACCTTCATCACGAAGCTGCTTTAATGAAGCAACAACAAACTCCTTATCTTCTTTATAAGTAACTCCATACCATTTTGCAGTGGATTTTAATACTTTTACGTCTGCTTTTCCGGAATCAATTAAACCGGAAACAACGGATGGAATAAAATATTCGCCCTTTAATGGATTTGTAGCGATTGCATTGTCTAAAAATGCAGGGAATCCTTCGCCGATTTCATCAAATAAATTGTGCTGGAATCCAAAGAAGTTCATGGATACAGGAGTATCATAAGAAAGTGCTTCCCAGGAAGCTCCATCATCTTCTGTATATTCCGCATGATCGCCACGTTTTTCGATGTGAGTGCGTTCTGTGATGGACTGTAAAAATCCTTCGTCGTCTGTTACGCATACACCACGGGATACGTGTCCGTTATCTGTTACGGTGTTGCCTAACTGATAGCCAACCATAGCATAATGATATTTGTCATCATCCTTTGGCTGTGTTAAGTATTCATACATTACCTTGTAAGCATCTGCGCCGTAGTAATCGTCTGCATTGATTACGGCAAATGGTCCGTCCACTGCGTCTTTACAGCAGTAGATTGCGTGAGCAGTTCCCCATGGTTTCACTCTGCCTTCTGGAACTTCGTAACCTTCTGGTAATTTATATAATTCCTGATATGCATATTCCACATTGATATGTGGTTCGATACGCTTACCGATATTTTCAATAAATACATCTTTGATCTGTTCTTTGATTAAAAATACTACCTTGGAAAATCCAGCTCTTTTTGCATCAAATACAGAATAATCGATAATAGCATTGCCGTGTTCGTCCATTGGGTCCATCTGTTTTAATCCGCCATAACGACTTCCCATTCCGGCAGCTAAAATCACTAGTGTTGGTTCGTTCATAGCTTACCCTCCCTAAACAGTTTTTGTTAAAATATTATCTCATACTAATGTAAGTATATCACAAAATCGTCATTTTATAAATGATTTTAAGATAAAAAAACTAAAGATTTATAAAAAATGTGGCAAAACATTTACCAGTGGTAAAGTGAAAATGTTGACAAAATTTTTTACCAGTGGTATACTACAACCGAGGTAGAGATTTTTTAATAAAAAACAGATGCATTTCATGGCCTGTTATTTGAAAATCGGAAGAAACGGCAATTATTTCCGTAGATGATGAGAGGTAAAAATTATGAAACAATTTGATGTTATTATTAAGGATCCAATGGGTATTCATGCCCGCCCTGCAACTATGATTTATAGTGTGTGTAATGCATATAAAAGTCAGGTTAAACTTCAGCATAAAGGGAGAGAAGTTTTTGGTCAGGACGTGCTGGCAGTAATGGGCCTACATGTAGTAAAAGGAGATTTACTGCATATAACTGTCGACGGTTCTGATGAAAGTGAGACGATAGAAAAATTAATGGAGTTGTTTGAAGAAATTAACGGAGAATTCGAATAATAATTGGCAAATGACACGCGTTTTCAGAATATACGGGGTATTTAATGTGAACAAGTGTTACAATTTAGTCCGAACTCATTGATTTAGATACATGCGCATATTATAATTAAGTTACTAAATATTTTAAAAGGAGAGATATACTATGGCATCATTAGCTGCAACAGCAAACGAAATCAGAAAAGGCATTATTAAAGCAACAAATAGTGCAAAATCCGGTCATCCAGGTGGATCTTTATCCGCAGCAGACATCTTCACATATCTTTATTTTGAAGAAATGAACATTGATCCTGCTAATCCAAAAGACCCTAACAGAGACCGTTTTGTATTATCCAAGGGACATGTTGCTCCAGGTTACTACGCAACATTAGCTGAAAGAGGCTACTTCCCTAAAGAAGATTTATTAACATTAAGAAAGATCGGTTCTCATTTACAGGGACATCCTTGTATCGCTCATACACCAGGTGTAGATATGTCCTCTGGTTCTTTAGGACAGGGCATCTCTTGTGCAGTTGGTATGGCAATTTCTGCTAAATTAACAGGTGCTGATTACCGTGTATACACATTACTTGGCGATGGTGAAATCCAGGAAGGTCAGGTATGGGAAGCATCTATGTTAGCAGGACATAGAAACTTAGATAACTTAGTTGTAATCGTTGATAACAATGGTTTACAGATTGATGGTAACATCGCAGATGTATGTTCTCCATATCCAATCGCTGACAAATTCAAAGCTTTCAACTTTAACGTAGTTGAAATCGATGGACATGACTTTGATCAGATCGCAGACGCATTTGCTCAGGCAAAAGCTTGCAAAGGTATGCCAACAGCTATTATCGCTAAAACTGTTAAAGGTAAAGGCGTAAGCTTCATGGAAAATCAGGCATCCTGGCATGGATCTGCTCCTAACGATGAACAGATGGCAATTGCATTAGCTGACTTAGCTAAATTAGACTAGTAGAAAGCGAGGACTATTGAATATGGCAGACGTAAAGAAAATCGCTACTAGAGAATCTTATGGTAGTGCATTAGTAGAATTAGGAAAAAAATATGACAACTTAGTAGTTTTAGATGCTGACCTTGCAGGCGCAACTAAAACAGGTATGTTCAAGAAAGAATTCCCAGAACGCCACATCGACTGTGGTATCGCTGAAGGTAACATGGTATCTGTAGCTGCAGGTCTTGCTTCCACAGGTTTAGTACCATTTGCTTCCACATTCGCAATGTTCGCAGCTGGACGTGCTTTTGAACAGGTACGTAACTCTGTTGGATATCCACACTTAAACGTTAAAATCGGTGCTACACATGCTGGTATCTCCGTAGGTGAAGACGGTGCTACACATCAGTGTAACGAAGACTTAGCTCTTATGAGAACTATCCCAGGTATGGTAGTAATCAACCCAGCTGATGACACAGAAGCTAAAGCAGCTGTATTTGCAGCTTACGAATATGAAGGACCAGTTTACTTAAGATTTGGTCGTCTTGCTGCTCCAGTAATCTTTGACCCAGAAACATACAAATTTGAAATTGGTAAAGGTCAGATTCTTGAAGATGGTACAGATGTAACAATCATCGCTACAGGTCTTGAAGTTGGTTATTCCTTAGAAGCAGCTAAAATCTTAGCTGAAAAAGGTATCTCCGCTCAGGTAATCAACATGGCTACAATCAAACCAATCGACGAAGAATTAATCGTTGAAGCTGCTAAGAAGACAGGCAAAGTTGTTACAGTTGAAGAACATTCCATCATCGGTGGTTTAGGTTCTGCAGTTTGTGACGTACTCGCTGCTAAATGCCCAACTCCAGTTCTTAAGATTGGTGTTAATGATGAATTCGGTCATTCCGGTCCAGCTGTTGCATTAATCGAAGAATTCGGTTTAGATGGCAAAGGCATCGCAGCAAAAGTTGAAGCTTGGGTTTAATTTGTAAGCTTAGACGATATATTTTTTAAAGAATATCGAGGGGTTGAATACAATTGTATTCAACCCCTTTTTTTCGTTCTCATTTTTTGATATAATGCTCTTTATAGAGATAAATGGCCGTTCAAAATATGTGAGAGGAAAATCATATGGAATTATTAAAAGAAAGAATTCGTAAAGATGGTGTCTTAAAACCAGGTAATGTATTAAAAGTTGATAATTTTCTTAACCATCAGATGGACATCAAACTGATGAATGAAATTGGTAAGGAATTTAAAAAACGTTTTGAAGGTGAACAGATCGATAAAATTCTTACAATTGAAGCATCCGGTATCGGGATTGCAGCAATTGTAGCACAGTATTTTGACTGTAACATGGTATTTGCGAAAAAGAGCAAATCTATTAACTTAGACGGTGATATGCTCACTGCCAAGATCGAATCATTTACACATAAAAGAGTGTACGATGTAATCGTATCCAAAAAGTTTATCAATCCAGGCGAAAAAATCTTAGTAATCGATGATTTTATGGCAAATGGATGTGCAGCAAGAGGCCTTTGTAAATTAATTGTAGATGCTGGTGCTGAAATCGTAGGTATCGGTATTGTAATCGAAAAAGGTTTCCAGTCTGGTGGACAGGATTTACGTGATCAGGGCTTCAGAGTAGAATCCCTTGCTATCGTAGATGGTATGGATGATGAAGCTGGTACAATCCAGTTCCGTGAGTAATATATGAAAGAAATAATTGCAATTGTTGGAGCAGGGGGAAAGACTACCCTGCTCCATCGTCTTATTAAGAAGCATTATAAAGAACAAAAGAAAGTGCTTGCCATAACGACCACACATATGAAGTATGAAGAAGAGATGGTCATCAGTGGAAAGATCGAAGATATCAAAGAACAATTAGATACCAAAGGATGGTGTCTTGCAGGAACATTTGACGAGAAAAAAGGCAAGATTTCTGCTCTGGAGGAATCACTTTACCGAAAAGCTTGTGAATATGCAGATATTGTCGTAATAGAAGCAGATGGGGCAAATCATCATACCGTAAAGGTTCCGGCTGTTTACGAACCGGTCATCCCGGAGAATGTGACTAAGATGATTGTTGTGATGGGAATGATGGATATCGGCAGACCTATGGGAGAAGTGGTTCATCGTTTTGGATTATTAGAAGGTGTCGGGGAAGAGGAAGTGCTTACCATGGAGTGGGTTGAAAAGCTCGCAATGGATGGCTATGTAAAACCGTGGAGAAAAAAGCGGCCTGATATGGAAATAGAAGTGAGATATACAAGATGGGAAGAAGGAGTTCTTTCCTATTATAAAGGGAAAAATAAATAAAATATTGGATGATTTTATTTGAAATTTAGTAAAATTATACTATAGGGAGATTCTTATGAAAAAAGATTTACTGATCATTGTCCGTGGGGGCGGTGATCTGGCAACAGGAATTATATATCGTTTGAAAAAAGCAGGCTTTGATGCGTTAGTACTTGAGACAACAAAACCTGCCGCAATCAGAAGACAGGTTTCTTTTTGTGAAGCGGTTTATACCGGAAACTGGAAAGTAGAAGATATGGAAGCTGTACGCATTGAAAAGCCGGAAGATTGCTTTCGCGTATTTGAAGAAGGCAAGATTCCGGTATTAATTGATCCAGAAGGAACTGCGATTAAGACTTTAAAACCAGATATTGTTGTGGATGCAATCATAGCAAAACGAAATCTTGGAACAACGATTGATATGGCGCCAATGACGGTGGCGGTTGGTCCGGGGTTTGAAGCAGGAAAAGATGTGACCTGCGTCGTTGAATCGATGAGGGGTCATAATCTTGGCAGAATCTTTTGGGAAGGATGTGCCCTTCCGGATACAAAAACACCGGGTAATATCGGTGGATATACAAAAGAACGTGTCATTCATGCGGCAGCAGAGGGTATGGTAGAAGCGACAAAAGAAATTGGAGACTGGGTAGAACCTGGGGATGTGATGGGCTATATTGTAAATGGAGAAGAACGCACCCCGATTTTAGCGACGATCCCTGGATTTATTCGAGGTCTTATCAGAGAAGGCTATCAAGTAACAAAAGGATTTAAGATTGCTGATATCGACCCAAGATCTGGCGAATGGAAAAACTGTTTTACGATTTCTGATAAATCCAGAAGTATTGGTGGCAGCGTGTTAGAGGTGGTAAGCGGATATGCTAGGTTATAAATTAAAAATCACTCTCGGAGATGAAGAAAAGGTATTTGGGCCTGGTGTTGCAAGCCTGATGGAAAAGGTAGAAGAATGCGGATCTTTGGCATCTGCCTGCCGAGAAATGCATATGGCCTATTCAAAAGGGTGGAGAATTATCAGGCGGGCAGAGAATGGAGTCGGCTTTCCTTTGATGCAGGGAGTCAAAGGAGGAAAGCAGGGAGGCTCTACAGTGCTTACCCAGGAAGGAAAAGAGCTTCTTCTTAAATTCAGACAGTTAGAAGAACGAATGAATGAGCAACTTGACTTGATTTCTTTGGAAATATTTGGACAACAATAAGCAATATTGGACAAAAAAGCGATATTTCAAAAATAGAATATCGCTTTTTATATTTTTTAGTTTTACAAAAAGAACTTCTTTGCTATAATGCCCGTGTAATGTGGTGTAAATATCTTTTCAGATATTTATTTTTTTTTTTACTCAGGAGGATAAAAATGAATAACAAAAATTACACTTCCCCTTATGAATTTTACGGGAAAATTCCTTTAACTCAGGCAATTCCTTTAGGACTTCAGCATGTACTTGCTATGTTCGTAGGTAACCTTACTCCAATCTTAATTATCATGGGAGCTTGTGGAGCAGATGAATTTGCCGGACTTCGTGTAACTATTTTACAGAATGCGATGATCGTAGCAGGTATCGTAACATTAATTCAGCTTTATGCAATTGGACCAATCGGTGGTAAAGTACCAATCATCATGGGTACATCTTCCGGTTTCATCGGTGTATTCCAGTCCGTTGTAGGCATCATGGGTGGTGGTGTGTTAGCATATGGCGCAATCATGGGCGCAAGTATTGTTGGTGGTTTATTTGAAACAGTACTCGGTGCTTTCTTAAAACCACTTCGTCGTTTCTTCCCATCCGTTGTAACAGGTACTGTAGTAATGGCAATCGGCCTTTCCTTAATCGGTGTTGGTATCTCTTCCTTCGGTGGTGGTAGTGCAAATCCTGACTACGGCGCATTAGAAAACTTATTAATTGCGATCGCAGTTATGGTTGTTATTTTAGTATTAAAACATGGTACAAAAGGTATTTCTTCTACAGCAAGTATCTTAATCGGTATCATTTTCGGTTATGTTGTATGTGCAATCCTTGGTTTTGTTCTTCCAACAACAGGTGTGACAGAAGAAGGAATTGAATTCACAAAATCCTGGGTATTAAACTGGGGCAACGTAGCAAACGCAAGCTGGTTCGCAGTACCTAAATTAATGCCTGTAAAACCAGTATTTGACCTTAGAGCAATCATTCCAGTATGTATCATGTTCATCGTAACAGCAGTAGAAACTGTTGGTGATATCTCTGCATGTATCGAAAGTGGTATGGACAGAGAAGCTACTGATACAGAACTTTCCGGTGGTGTTATGTGTGACGGTGCTGGTTCCGCAATCGCTGCACTTTTCGGTGTATTACCAAACACATCTTTCTCTCAGAACGTAGGTCTTGTATCCATTACTAAGATTGTAAACAGATTCGCATTATCTATCGGTGCATTCTTCTTAATCTTATGTGGTTTACTTCCTAAATTAGCAGCATTAGTATCTATTATGCCACAGCCAGTACTTGGTGGAGCAGCAGTTATCATGTTCTCCTCTATCTTAATGAGTGGTATTCAGTTAATCACAAAAGAAGAATTAACACCAAGAAACATCACAATCGTTTCTATCGCTATTGGTCTTGGTTATGGTTTAGGATCTAACAGCATGGCTTTAGCAGGCTTACCACAGTATGTAACATTAATTTTTGGTGGTTCTGGTATTGTTCCAGCAGCATTAGTTGCAATTTTCTTAAATATTATACTTCCAAAAGAAGACTAATTATTGCATAATATAATAAATAGGAATATTTAATAAAAATTACAAATAACCAATAAACCCACTAATAAGAAAAGCGAGGTTCGCATATGTTAAAGTTTAAAGAATATGCCTGTCCAGAAACATTGGAAGAAGCATACGGCTTAGTTCAGAAAAAACGAAACATTGTACTTGGCGGTATGCTCTGGTTAAAACTTCAGGATCGTACAGTTGGAACTGTTATTGACCTTCAGAAGCTTGGCCTTGATACAATCACAGAAGATGAAGAGAATTACTACATTGGCTCTTATGTAACTCTTCGTGATTTAGAAATCCATGAAGGATTGAATGCATATACAAAAGGTGCAATTGCTCATGCAGTAGAACACATTATCGGAATTCAGTTCAGAAACTGTGCAACCGTTGGTGGCAGTATCTTCGGACGTTTTGGGTTCTCTGATGTTCTTACCGTATTCTTAGCACTTGGTGCGAAAGTAGAGCTTTATAAGAATGGTATTGTGTCTGTAGAAGAATTTATCAACTTCCCAAGACCTTTACAGGATATTTTAGTTCGTATCATCTTACCAAAGAATGTTGATGGAGCAGTTTATATGTCAACTAGAAATTCTGCAACAGATTTTCCTTCTCTGACATGTGCTGTCGCTAAAGTTTCTGGCGAGTATCGTGTAAGCATTGGTGCACGTCCAATGTTAGCAACTCTCGTTACAGACGAACAGGGTATTCTTAAAGATGGCATTACAAAAGAAAGCGCAGAAAGCTTCGGCGAATATGTAGCTTCTAAAGTAACCTTTGGATCTAATATGATTGCGAAAGCAGAATACAGACAGAAAGTTTGTAAAGTACTTGTTCGCAGATGTTTGAATGAGCTGTAGGAGGGGCGTAGAAGATGGAAATTAGTATGACATTAAATGGACGTAAGATCAAAGCATCCATTGAACCAAACACATTATTAATTGATTTTGTACGCGCACAGAAATGCTTTTCCGTAAAGCGTGGCTGTGAAACTACAAACTGTGGCCTCTGTACCGTAATCTTAGATGGCAAACCAGTTCTTTCCTGTAGTATCTTAGCTGCCAGATGCAATGGCAAAACAGTAGAAACATTAGAAGGCCTTCAGGAAGAAGTAGCACCATTTACTAAGTTTTTAGCAGAGCAGGGTGCTGACCAGTGTGGCTTCTGTAATCCAGGTTACATTGTAAACTTCGCAGCACTTCTTCGTGAGAATCCAGACCCAACAGATGAAGAAATCGATTTCTATCTGTCTGGTAACTTATGCCGCTGTACTGGTTTTGAATCTCAGAGACGTGCATTTCGTAATTATTTAAATTATAAAAAAGAACAGGAGGGGGCTAAATAATGAATGAAGAACAGAAAAAGATTGTAGCCGGTTATAAAACCGTAGGTAAATCATTCCCTAAGAAAGTCTCTTCCCAGCTTCTTTCCGGACAGCCGGTATTTACGGATGATATTACTCCTTCCGACTGTCTTGTAGTTAAATTAGTGCGTAGCCCTTATGCTCACGCATTAGTTACTGAAATCGATACTAAGGTTGCTATGAGAATTCCAGGTGTCGTAGCAATCTATACTTATAAAGATGTCCCACAGAAACGTTTTACACATGCGGGACAGACATTCGCTGAATTATCTCCTCAGGACAGACTCTTAATTGATCAGAGAGTTCGTTTTGTTGGTGATGTAGTTGCCATTGTTGCAGGTGAAACAGAAGAAGCTGTTGACCGTGCAATCAAGATGGTAAAAGTAAAATACGAAGTATTAGAACCAGTATTAGACTTCCGTGCAGCAAAGGATAATGATGTTATTATTCATCCAGAAGACAACTGGCAGGCACTTGTTCCTGTTGGAGCAGATAACAAGAGAAACCTTGTTGCTCATGCAGAAGACACTCACGGAGACGTAGATGGTATCATGGATGACTGTGATGTTGTATTAAAACATTCTTATCATGTTCGTCCTGCAAACCAGGCTATGATGGAAACCTTCAGAACTTACACAGAGATTGACCGTTATGGACGTCTTCATGTAATCAGTTCTACACAGATTGTTTACCATTGCCGTCGAATCATCGCGAATGCTTTAGATATTCCAAAATCCAAGGTTCGTGTTGAAAAACCTCGTATCGGTGGTGGTTTTGGTGCGAAACAGACCGTTGTTACTGAAGTTTATCCAGCTTTCGTAACATGGAAGACAAAACGTCCAGCTAAGATGATTTATTCTCGTTATGAATCTATGATCGCAGCTACTCCAAGACATGAAATGGAAGTTACCATCAAGATTGGTGCTATGAACGATGGTACAATCCGAGCTCTTGATATGTATACATTATCAAACTCTGGTGCGTATGGTGAACATGGACCAACAACAGTTGGTTTATCTGGTCATAAATCACTTCCTATTTACACAGCAAACTGTGAAGCACATCGCTTCGATTATGATGTAGTATATACGAACGTTCAGGCTGCAGGTGCTTATCGTGGTTACGGTGCAACTCAGGGTGTATTTGCCTTAGAATGTATCGTTAACGAACTTGCATATAAGCTTGATATGGATCCGATGGAACTTCGTATGAAGAATATCGTTCGTGAAGGTATGACAATGCCAGCTTACGATAACGAAGTAGCGAATGCTTGTGCATTAGATGAATGTATCATGCGATGCTCCAAAGAATTTGACTGGGAAAACAAGAAAAATCCAGTGGATCTTGGCAATGGCAAGATCAGAGCAGCAGGTATGGCACTTGCTATGCAGGGCTCCTGTATTTCTAACGTAGACGTAGGTTCCTGTACAATCAAATTAGGAGATGAAGGAACATTTAACATGCTGATTGCTGCAGCAGATATGGGTACTGGTTGTGATACAATCCTTGCTCAGATGGCAGCAGAAATCTTAGACTGTGAATTAGATGATATCTCCGTATTTGGTGCAGATACTGATGCATCTCCATATGATTCCGGATCTTATGCTTCTTCTACAACATACATTACTGGTATGGCAACAAAGAAAGCAGCTCAGTCACTTCGTACAAATATGATTAAGATTGCAGCAGAAATGCTTAACAAACCAGTGGAAGAATTAGAATACAATGGTGATGGCGTATATGCAAAGGATGGTTCTGGCTTTGTATCCCGTTATGATATTGCCACAAAATCTATGTGCAACAACACAATTCCAGCAACAGTAACAGCAAGCCACTCTTCTCCAGTATCTCCTCCACCTTGGATGGCAGCTATGGTAGAAATCGAGCTTGATAAAGAAACAGGTGAAGTGGAAATCCTTGATTACCATGCTGTTGTTGACTGTGGTATCCCAGTAAACCCAGCTCTTGCCCGTGTTCAGGCAGAAGGTGGTATTACACAGGGTATTGGTATGGCATTAACTGAAAATATCACTTATAATAAAAAAGGTCGTATTTTAGAAAACAGTTTAATGAACTATAAGATTCCATCTCGATTAGATAACGGACGTCTTAACATTGAATTTGAACGAAGCTATGAACCAACAGGTCCATTCGGCGTTAAATCCATTGGTGAAATCGTTATCAATACACCAGCTCCAGCACTTGTATCTGCAATTGCAAAGGCTACTGGCGTATGGCATCGAGACTTGCCGGTAACTCCACAGAAGATCTTATTAAATATGGATTATGAATAAAAATAAATTGATTTTTATGGCGGCTGGAAACAGCCGCCGTTTTTTATTAGGTAATAAATTATTATATGAATATAAAGGAAAGCCACTTTTCTTGCACGGATTAGAAGCAGCATATGCGGCAACGGAAGGTGATACTTCCTGGGAGCTGGTTGTTGTTTCACAGTATGAAGAAATCTTAAATGCCGTAGAACAGCTAGGTTTGCGAGGTGTATACTCTCCAAATAGTGTAAAAGGGGCCTCTTATACCATAAAAGCAGGATTAGCAGCCTGTAGTGACGTGGATGAAGATGACTATATCATCTTTATGGTGGCCGATCAGCCAGAAATCCATGCTTCTACCATAAAAAAATTGATGCAAAAGGCAAATGAAATGCCCGAAACGGCCTGCATCTGCTATAATGATAGAAGAGGGAATCCGGTTATGTTTCGAGGAGCGTTCATACCGGAACTCATGGCTTTGACAAAGGATCAGGGTGGAAGAAAAGTAATGAAGAATCATTCCTGTGTATTTGTTGAAGCAGAAGATGAAAAAGAATTATTTGATCTGGATACAATTGAGGATTTTGCAAAATGATTTATTTTGACAATGCAGCGACGACGATCAAAAAGCCGGAATGTGTAAGAAATGCAGTTTTTGAAGCGATGGGATTACTTGGAAACTGTGGACGAGGTGCACACGAAGGATCCTTAAGCGCAGGCAGAAACATTTTCCAGGCGAGAAAGAAGCTTTGTACGTTTTTTGGTGGTGATACACCGAATAACCTTATATTTACGGCGAATGCGACTGAGAGTTTAAACATCGCTATCAAAGGGATTTTAAATCCGGGCGATCATGTGATCACAACAGCCATGGAGCATAATTCCGTTCTAAGACCGCTTTATGAGATGGAAAAGCAGGGCGTAGACCTTACGATTCTTCCACTCGATAAGTTGGGCAGAATTAGCATAGAAGAGCTTAAAAAGGCCATAAATGAGCAAACAAAGGCCATTGTAATGACGCATGTATCGAATGTGACGGGCAACGTCAACGATATCAAGCTTATTGGCGAGATTGCAAGGGCAAATGGAGTGTTATTTGTGGTGGATGCATCTCAGTCGGCCGGTACAAGAAAGATTGATGTAAAAGAATGTAACATTGACATTTTATGCTTTACCGGGCACAAAGGGCTTTTAGGACCGCAAGGGACGGGTGGCTTGTATGTAAGACCGGGCGTTCATGTAAAACCATTGCTAAGTGGTGGAAGTGGCATTCACAGCTTTTTAAAGGAACATCCAGCCGACATGCCGACAGCGTTAGAAGCCGGTACTTTAAATGGCCACGGAATTGCAGGACTTTCGGCTGCCATTGATTATATTGAGTCGCTTACAATCGATAAAATAAAAGAAAAAGAAACTGCGCTGATGAGAGCATTTTATCAGGGCGTAAAGAATATACCAGGTGTCATCCTCTATGGAGATTATGAGGACCCAGAACATGGACCGATCGTTTCTCTTAATCTTGGAAAAGAGGATTCTTCTTACCTCAGCGATATACTTGCAGAAGAATATGGGGTTGCCACAAGAGCAGGTGCCCATTGTGCACCGTTGGTTCACGAA
Organism: Lachnospiraceae bacterium; assembly: GCA_024403555.1. GTDB lineage: Bacteria > Bacillota > Clostridia > Lachnospirales > Lachnospiraceae > Fimousia. Next base: position 25,446 of record JAKSRP010000011.1, read on the forward strand.
AGCTTTCAAACAACCGGACAGGGCATGATTCGCTTTAGCTTTTCCTACGACAATACGTTTGAAGAGGTAGAAGAAGTGATTGCGATTCTTCGGGAACTGAGTGAGGAATTTATTGATGAATAATACAGAAAACAAGATATTTTGTAAGGGAGGCGGCTGTACCGCTAAATTAGGTGCAGGGGTGCTCGAACGAGTTCTTTCAAGGCTTCCTAGAGGAGAAAAGGATGAAAATCTGCTCATCGGCTTTGACAGCAGTGACGATGCGGCAGCTTATCAGGTGTCTGACGATCTTGCCATCGTACAGACATTAGATTTCTTTCCACCGATGATTGAAGATCCGTATCTTTTTGGACAGATCGCCGCGACAAATGCTTTAAGCGATATCTATGCCATGGGAGGCGAAGTAAAGACTGCCTTAAACATTGTATGCTTCCCGGAAACCATGGATTTAAATATTTTAGGTGAAATTATGCGTGGCGGTTCTGAGAAGGTCATCGAGGCTGGTGGAACATTAGCAGGCGGTCATTCGATCGCAGATTCTGATATCAAGTATGGACTTTCTGTTATGGGTACCGTTCATCCGGACAAGATTTTAGCAAATGATTCCGGAAAGGCGGGAGATGTGCTGATTTTTACGAAGAAGCTTGGCACAGGTCTTATCTGTACCGGAAACCGCGTGGGGGAAGTCAGCAAAGAGCAGCTTGCAGGAGCGATCATCTCCATGACGACCTTAAATAAACGTGCAGCAGAAATTGCAAAGGATTTTCGTGTACATGCCTGTACCGATGTAACAGGATTTGGCTTTTTAGGACATCTTTTAGAAATGACTGGACCAGAGGTCAGCGCAAAAATCGACACTTCAAAGATTAAGGTTCTAGACGGAGCCATTTACTGTGCGGAGGAATTCTTATTAACCGCTGGCGGACAGAGAAACCGAAACCACGTCGGTGATAAAGTAGAATTCGTGGACGTACCATTTGCCATGGAGGAAGTGCTTTTCGATCCTCAGACAGCGGGAGGATTACTCTTTGCAGTGGATCCTGAGGATGCGGATTTGATGTTATCGAGATTAAAACAGGCAGGACTTCCGGCTTCAAAGGTTGGAGAGTTAGTAAAAAAACAGGAAAAAGATATTATTGTATATTAAAGCAATGTAAATATAAAGGAGAAAAGTTATGATTACAGTAAACGCAATGGGTGATCAGTGCCCAATCCCAGTAGTAAAAACAAAAAATGCCATCAAAGAAATGAAAAAATCTGACGTAGTAGAAGTGTTAGTAGACAACGAAATTGCTGTTCAGAACCTTACAAAGATGGCTAACCAGAAAGGGTATGAAGTAACTTCTGAAAAGAAAGCAGAAGGTGCATTCCGTGTGGAAATGAAAGTAGAAATTGCAGATGTGGCTGAAGAAACAGTGGCTGAACCAGTTGTATGCATTCCAGATGCAAGAAAAAATACAGTTGTTGTCATTTCTTCTAACGTTATGGGTGGCGGCGATGACAAGCTCGGTGGAAATTTATTAAAAGCATTTATCTTTGCAGTGACACAGCAGGATGAACTTCCATCTACTATGTTATTTTACAATGGCGGCGCTAAGATGACAGTCAATGATTCCCCAGCTCTTGAAGATTTAAAATCCTTAGAAGCTCAGGGTGTGGAAATCTTAACTTGTGGTACTTGCTTAAACTTCTATGGCTTAACAGATGAATTAGCAGTTGGCGGTGTGACAAACATGTATGAAATCGTGGAACGCATGAACAATGCATCCTTGATTGTAAAACCTTAAAGTAATGGCCAGAAAGAAGAAGAACTGGCTGGTGGTTACATTCTCTACGGTGACGGCTGCCATGGCCATGGAAGATTATTGTATGGGCCATGGAGTTGCAGGACGAATTATCCCACTTCCACAGGAAATCAGTGCCGGATGTGGGCTGTCCTGGAGAACACAGCCAGAAGAAAAAGAAAATTTGATACAGATGATGGCAGAAGCAGGTCTTACGTGGGAATCCATGCATGAATGCATGCTGTAAAGAGTAGGCTTTTTCATTTTCATATCAGATTTAGCCTTCTGAAATCATTTTCATTGTATTTTAACAAGCTGTTTAACAGCTCTGGTACCACAGATTCTCTCTTTGAAATCTGTGGTACCATTTTTTTGCTAAATTTGATTACAAATTTTGATTTTCAAATCTGTGGTATCGGTTTTCGGTAAATTTTGATTACATTTTTTTGTTTCTGAATCTATGGCACTGATTTTTAGAAGATTTTGATTACAAATATTACTATCTGATTTTGTAATACTTATTTTGGTGCCACAGATTTGGCCTTTTCTATTTGTAATACCTTTCGACCGGTTTTTGGTACTACAGATTTAAATTTTTTTATCTGTAATACCATCCGATGGATTCTTCGCAAAATAGAAATGAAAAACAAAATTGAAAACCCCTATAATACTTGATAAAATAAAGTAAAGGAGGGAATGAGTCATGATCGGTGGAAAACAAGACTTTAGAATGGCTGTTACGAGTGATCTTCATCTGATGGCAAAAACTTTATATGATGACGGGCCTGCTTTTGAGCATCTTATTCGAAGCGATGATGGCAAGCAGACAAAAGATAGTACCAAACTGGTGCGACAGATGTTTCTTGAAGTGCATCAGCAACGTTATGACGCCCTCTTGATTACTGGAGATTTGACTTATAATGGTGAATTAGCGAGTCATGAAGATCTGGTGGAACGCCTGAAAGTGGTGAAAAACTATGGTGTGCCGGTTTATGTACTTCCGGGTAATCATGATATCAGAAGGAATGCCAGAAGCTATCTCGGCAATGAAATCAGACAGGTACCTACCGTTGATGAAGAAGCATTTGCCAAGCTCTATGAAGATTTTGGCTATGGACAGGCCGTTTCCCGTGATGTGACAAGTCTAAGCTACATGGTCAAATTAAGAGAAGACATCTATTTAATCTGTCTTGATAACTGCAGCCGTGTCAGTGGATTTGTTCAGAAATATGGCGAAATTCGTCCGGATACCATGAACTGGCTGGAAAGACAGTTAAGAAGTATCAAAGGAAAAAGCTGCATTGTAGCAGGACATTATAATTTGTGCTTCCATAACTCAATGTTCCAGCAGGGCTTTATCATGAATAATAAGGATGAAGTGGCCGATCTGCTCAACCGTTACAATGTGAAACTTTACCTTTCCGGGCATATGCATATGCAGCATGTATCAAGCAACTTTGGTGTGAAAGAGATTGCAACCTCACCACCAACGACGTGGCCACATCAGTATGGATCCCTTCGCATTTCATCGGATGGAGATATGAAATACGAGACGAGACAGATTATCATGGCACCAAAGCAGAGAAATGAATATCATGATTTTTACCGCAAGAATTTCATGATGCAGGTGTTTAAGGATCTGGGACCAAGAATTGAGCTTACCGACAAGGAGATTGAAGTGATGGCCGAATATGCGGCGGATCTTCATCTGGCTTATTTTTCAGGTAATGCCTATCAGATTCTGGATGAGAAGAAAGAATCTCAGGCAAGAAAGCTCTGGCTTACCAAAGCATCAGATTGCTTTTATCATCGATACATGGAAAGTATTCTGATTGAGGAGAAAATCAACCATAATTTGTTATTATTGTAACAATTAAAAGGTTGTTTCGTGACGGTTCTTACATTATAGATCATAAGATTTTGATAAAGTATGAAATGGAATGATATGTAGCTGAAAACTTATTATAATAAAGGTAGGTAAAATATGAGACAAAGCTGGAAAAGCTTCTCCTGTTTCTCTACGCTTAGTAGAAAAACCATGGAGGAATTCGAAAAATATGGGAGTATCGAAATCTATAAAAAAGGTGAGATCATATTTCGCGCCAAAGAAGAACTGGAATATGTTTATTTTCAGGTCAGTGGAAAATCCATGATATACAATCTGACTCACCATGGAAAAAGAAAAATTCTCTTTATATTTGGGAAGGAAGCATTGCTGAATGAGCATGTAATGAATAGCCATTACGCATCCTTTTATTGTGAAACCATAGAGAAGAGTAAGATACTGAAGATTCCTGCTTCTTGTTTTGTTGGGTGCATGAAGGAGGATTTCGCTTTGGTACAGATGGTATTAGAAAATCAGGAACGAAAGATCTGGAGACTGGGTCATCAGCTAAAGAATACCATGGGCAGCATCTATATGGAACGAAAATTAGCAGCCAAGCTTTGGAAGCTTTCAAGAGATTTTGGAGTAGAGACCGAAGATGGGATTCTTATTGATATGAGCCTTTCGGTAACATTTTTAGCCGATATGATGGGGGCACCAAGAGAGACCACCTCAAAGACCTGTAAGATGCTGGTGGATTATGGACTGATTAGTATGAATCGCAAGAAGATTACGGTGGTGGATCCGGAGCGTATGGCAAAATTTTACAAGACTGGCGAGATTTCAATGTGATGAGAATCAACTGTAATTATACATACAAAAAACGAATGAAAATAATAGAACAGATAAGAAATATTAATAGATTATAGGAATAAATCCGTGACTTAGGTTACGGATTTTTTTTATGCCCATTGATAAAATATTGACAACAAATATGATAGCAAATGGTATGAGAGGAACATGCCAAAGAAAGGAGTCGTAATGGGAATTCTATTATCAAAGACAGCAGCAGATCAGGCTTTTGCAGCATGGACAGAAAAGTATGATGTGTTTGCACCAATGTTAATGGAAGGAGAGGGTTGTTTTTCTGACACAGATATTATTCGTTATGGAAAACCAGCATCTCTTGACGAAATTGTATGGGATAAGAAATCTGACTATTCTTTTAAAGAAATCTTATTAGCCATCAATGAAACCTTATTTTATTTCACAGAAGATCAGACCATTGTTCCTAAGGGTCCGGAAAAAGATATTCTGATTTTCTTACGTGCCTGCGATCTTCATGCAGTCAAACGTCTCGATGAAATCTATTTAAAGAATGGATTTGAAGATTTTTATTATGCAAGAGTAAGAGAAAAGGCAAAATTCATCTTAATGGGCTGTGAAACAACCTGTGCATCCGGTTTTTGTGTAAGCATGGGAACAAATGTAGCAGACAACTATGACGCTTACATCAAAGTAACACCAGACTGTGTTGTGGCTGAAATCAAAAATGAAGATTTAGCAGACTTTGGAAAAGAAGGTGCAGATGCAGATGTAACACCAGCATTTGTAACAGAAAACAAAGAAAAAGTAACATTGCCTAAGAAACTTTCTAACGAAAGCTTCACAAAGGAAATTTGGAATGAATATGGCGCTCGCTGTATCAACTGCGGCCGCTGTAACTTCGTATGTCCAACCTGTACTTGTTTTACAATGCAGGATATCTTCTATCAGGACAATGCAAAAGTAGGCGAAAGAAGACGTGTATGGGCATCCTGCCAGATTGACGGCTACGATGAGATCGCCGGTGGACATTCCTTTAGAAGAACCAATGGAGACCGTGTTCGTTTCAAGGTAATGCATAAAATTTATGATTATGAAAAACGCTTTGGTTATCCGATGTGTGTAGGTTGTGGCCGCTGTGACGATATTTGTCCGGAATATATCTCCTACTCCAACTTAGTAAACCGCTTAGCAAAGGAGGAAAATGAATAATGAAAAATGAATACATTCCTCAGTTTTCTACTATTAAAGAAGTAATCAAGCACACAGATTTAGAATATACCTTCCGTATGGAATTTGAAGGCGATGTAAAACCAGGACAGTTCTTTGAAGTATCCCTTCCAAAGTATGGGGAAGCTCCAATTTCCGTAAGTGGTATCGCAGACGGTTTAGTAGATTTTACAATCCGTCGTGTCGGTAAGGTAACCAACGAAATTTTTGAAAACTATGTAGGCGACAAATTATTGATTCGTGGACCATACGGCAATGGTTTTGACGTAAACAACTATAAGGGTAAAGAAATCGTCATCATCGGTGGTGGTACTGGTGTATCCCCAATGCGTGGCGTAATTCAGTATTTTGCTTCTCATCCGGAAGAAGCAGTTAGTACAACTTTAATCGCTGGTTTCAAGAGCCCGTCTGATGTTCTCTTCAAAAAAGATTTTGAAGAATGGGCAAAAACCATCAACGTGATCAAATCTGTTGACAGCGCTCCGGAAGGTTACGAAGGACCAGTTGGAATGGTTACAAAATACATCCCAGACCTGAAATTTGAAAATATAGAAAATGCAGTATTTATTTGTGTTGGCCCTCCAATCATGATCCGTTTTACAATCATGGAAATCCAGAAATTAGGCGTAAAAGACGAACAAATCTGGGTATCCAACGAACGTAAGATGTGCTGTGGCCTTGGAAAATGCGGTCACTGTAAGATCGGTTCCACATATATCTGCTTAGATGGTCCTGTATTTAACTACGTGGACGGCAAAGAATTAATCGATTAAGGAGGCGTCATTATGGGATTAGATATTAATACAAAGAAATTAAAGAAAAATGCATTCCGTATTTCTAAGAAACGTGGAATTGGCGCATCCCGTGTACGTGTACCAGGCGGCTATCTTGATGCAAGAGTGCTTGGTATGGTACAGGAAATCGCAGAAGAATACGGCAATGGATTTGTACATTTAACAACCAGACAGGGATTTGAAATTGAAGGTATTCCATATGAAAAAATGGATGAAGTAAGAGCAAAACTTCAGCCAATTATTGATATGGTAGGCATTAACCAGAAAGAAAAAGGTGCCGGTTACGAAGAATCCGGTACACGTAACATTCAGGCATGTATCGGTAACAACGTATGTCCATTTGCAAACTATAACACAGCAGAGCTTGCAAAAAGAATTGAAAAAGAAGTATTCCCTCATGAACTTCACTTCAAAATTGCATGTACCGGATGCTCCAACGACTGTGCAAAAGCAAGAATGCATGATTTTGGTATTATCGGACAGACCATTCCTCAGTATGATCCAAGCAGATGTATCTCCTGTCAGGCTTGCATGAAAGGCTGTAAAGCATTATCCGTTGATGCTCTTTCCATGAAAAATTACAAAATTGTCCGTGACGAAGCCAAATGTGTAGGCTGTGGAGTCTGCGTAACAAAATGTCCTACAAGAGCATTTACACGTAGCAAGAAAAAATACTACAAACTTACCATCATGGGTAGAACAGGCAAGAAAAACCCTCGCCTTGGAGAAGATTTCTTAGTTTGGGCAGATGCAGATAACATCATCAAGATTATTAAGAATACATACGATTATGTGGATCGCTATATTTCCCCAGATGCACCTGCACGTAAAGAGCATATCGGTTATATCATCGACCGCACTGGATTTGAAGAATACAAGAAATGGGCCTTAAAGGATGTGGAATTGATGCCAGAAACAAAAATTCATGACAATGTGTACTGGAGTGGTATTCATTTCGATCACAAAAACATGAACTAGGACAGGAGGTAAAGGATGAAGAAGATTCAATCTCTTTGTAACTTCTGTGCGATTGACTGTAATTTAGACTACTATGTGGACGAAGAAAATAATCGCATTGAAGCAGTAAAACCAACTCCTGGATATCCGGTAAATGACGGTTTTTGTTGTATTAAAGGAATCTCCCTTGATAAACAGCAGACAGTTGTGGACAAACCACATACACCAAGAGTAAAACAGGCAGATGGAACATTTGCCTATCCAGGATGGGATGCCACTTTTGAATATGTGGCAAAACGTTTTAAAGAAATTCAGGAAAAATACGGCTATGAAGCCATTGCAGGCATCTCTACCGGCCAGCTGACCATGGAGGAATTTGCGTTAAATGGTCATATCATGCGTGACCATATGCATACAAATGTGGATGGTAATACCCGTCTTTGTATGGCATCTGCTGTAGTGGCTCACAAGCAGAGCTACGGCTTTGATGCGCCTGGATATACTTTAAAGGATCTTGATCTTTCCGACACGATTATCTTAGTTGGAGCAAACCCAGTTGTTGCGCATCCAATTGTTTGGGATCGTATCAAGAGAAATTCTAATAAAAAATTAGTTGTAATTGATCCAAGAAGATCTGAGACAGCTAAAAATGCGGATTATCATTATCGCATTAAAACTAAAATGGACTCTACATTATTCTATGGACTGGCTAATTATTTCATTGAAAATGATCTTATTGACCACGCATTTGTGGAGGCTCATACCAATAAATTTGAAGAATACAAGGAATTTGTCAAAGCCTTCCCAATTGAGAAAGTGGCAGCAGATACCTGTATTCCAAAAGATGAGATTATGGAACTTGTTGAATTGATCAAAAATGGCAAACGCGTTTCCATCTGGTGGACCATGGGTATCAATCAGTCCCACAATGCTGTTCGTGCAGCCCAGTCCATAATCAATCTTCAATTATTACTTGGAAATTATGGTAAACCCGGTACTGGAGCAAACTCCATTACAGGTCAGTGCAATGCCATGGGTTCCCGATTATTCTCCAATCAGGCATCTCTCTATGGTCATGACTTTGCAAATCCGGATGCAAGAAAGAAGGTTGCAGGTATTTTCCAATGTGATGAAGAAATTCTTGCGAAAGGACCAACAAAGACATACAACCAGATCATTGAAGGAATCAATGCTGGAGATATTAAAGCGTTGTGGATTTTATGTACAAATCCAAGACATTCCTGGACCAATAATGAAACATTCCAAAAAGCTATGGATAAACTGGAATTCTATGTTGTTCAGGATATCTATGATGATATCGAAAGTGCAACCGATTGTGATGTATTCCTTCCGGCTGTTCCAGGTATCAAAAAAGAAGGTACTTATATTAACTTAGAAAGACGTTTGTCTAGAATCGTTCCTGCCATCAAACCAGATGACGACGAAAAGAATGATTACCAGATCATGTATGGAATTGCAAAAGCGATGGGATTTCAGGATATCATTGATTACTGGAAAACACCAGAAGACTGCTTCAATCTGATGAAAGCCTGCTCTAAGAACAGACCATTTGACTTTACGGGTCTTACTTTTAAGGGCCTTGAAAATTCTCATGGATGTCAGTGGCCATTTCCAGAAGGTGCTGTCCTTGAAGAAGATGAACGAAGATTATATGCTGATGGCAAATTCTATCATCCAGATGGGAAAGCCATCTTCCAGTTTGAACCGGTACCGGAAAATCCAATGCCTCAGACAGAAGAATTTCCATATATCTTCAATACCGGACGTGGAAGTGTTGGTCAGTGGCATACACAGACAAGAACAAGAGAAGTTCAGTTTGTGGAACATGTAAGCGCACACCATCCATATTGCTATATCCATCCAGTTGTGGCAGAAAAATTCGGTTTAAAGCACGAAGACTTTATTATGATCCATTCCTGTAATGGGGAAAGCGCACCATTCGCTGTTCGTGTGACAGATGATGTATGCGAAGACGAAATCTATGCACCAATCCATTACATTGAATGTAACAAGCTGACTCCTTCTGTATATGATCCATATTCCAAGGAGCCTAGCTATAAATCTGCAGTTGTTAACATTGAGCCAGTAGGGGAGGATTTTATATATGTACCGTATAAAAATTGATCGTAGCCGTTGTATTGGCTGTCTGATGTGTGTAACCAGCTGCTGTATTTCCCATGATACTCACGATGCAAGAAATCGTGTCGTAATCGACTCCGAAACAAAACCGGCACCAATTTTCTGTCGTCATTGTGACCTTCCGGAATGTGCGATTACCTGTATGACCGGAGCAATGAGAAAAGACGAAAAAACAGGCTACGTTATGTATGATAAAGAACACTGTGCACATTGCTTCATGTGCGTGATGGGCTGCCCTTACGGTGTATTAAAACCAGACGCAATCCATAACACAGAAGTTATGAAATGCGACATGTGTGTTCATAGAAGCGAAGATGGTTCCGGAAATCCAATGTGTGTGGAAAAATGTCCAATGCATGCCATTACATTAGTGGAGGTGAAAGAATGAGATTCGTAGTACTTGGAGCAAGTGCAGCAGGCACAAATGTGGTTCGCAAGCTTCGTGAATTAAATAAAGACGCAGAAATCATCATGGTTTCTGAAGATACTTCCATCTATTCGAGATGTATCTTATATCATCATTTAAAGGGTGAAAGAACATTAGAAGAGTTAAACTTTGTTGGTCCATGTTTTGAAGAACGTATGAATATTACCTGGATCAACGGCGTTCGAGCAACTGGTGTGGATATTGAAAACAAGAGAGTGCTTTTCTCTGATAACAGAAGCATCGAGTATGACAAGTTATGTATCGCAACTGGTTCTCATCCAAACTTCTTCCCAATTCCAGGGCTAAGAGAAGGGATGAATATCACAGGTTTCCGTAATTTTGTTGACGTAGAATTTATCGAAGAACGTTTGGAAGCAGCAGAAAATATCTTTGTTATGGGTGCAGGTCTTGTCGGTATCGACGTAGTGGCAGGTCTTCTTCCACATGGCAAGAATATCACTTTAGTGGATATGGCTCCTTATATGTTAGGAATCCAGCTGGATGACTATTCTGCAGGCGTTTATGGCAGAATGTTTGCAGAAAAAGGTGTAAAGCAGTATTACAATATGGGAGCAAAAGAATTCGTTTTAGATGAAAATGGCAATTGCTACAAAGTAATCTTAAATGATGGCACAGAAATTGACACAGACTTAGTCATCAACTGTGCAGGTGTACGTGCAAATGTGGAATTCTTAGAAGGCTCTGGTATCGAATGTGATAAGTTTGGCCTTGTCTTTGATGAAAAGGGCCAGACAAATGTTCCTGACATTTATGGTGCAGGTGATGTATCCGGCAGAGCTCCAATCTGGCCGGTAGCAGTAAAAGAGGGCATGATTGCTGCTTATAATATGAGCGGCATTGAAAAATCCATGGACGATTTCTTTGCAAGCAAATCCACTATGAATTTCCTGGGTCTGCCATCCATGTCTCTTGGACAGGCAAACCGTTACGATGATACATACACCGAAGAAATTTACAAAGATGAAGAAAAAGGTATTTATAAAAAAGTGGTACATAAGGACGGTGTCATCACAGGCGCAATCCTTCAGGGAGATTTATCTTATTCCGGTGTATTAACTCAGTTGATTCGTCGTAAGATCGATGTCTCTAGGATCAAAAAACCACTTTTTGAGGTGGATTATTCCGATTTCTTCCACATGAAAGATAATTTCGAATTTTTCTATGAAGATTAAGTGTGGAAGATTGCATAGAAAGGTATAAAAATTATGGAAAGAATTGAAAGAATGCCAGTGCCAGTGCTCCCTACTTTTGTAGGGGCGCTGACCTTAAGTAATGTGTATGCAGGCATGAATTATGCCTGGGTACGTCATCTGACCATGTGGGCAGCAACTGCTGTTCTTCTGGTTTATATTGTCAAAATTATCTCATACCCGGCAACCTGCAAGAAGGAATATGATACCGTTGTTCCTTGCTCTCTCTATGCAGGTTTTACCATGGTAATGATGATTTTAGGTAGTTATTATTTTGATTATGTCCCAATGCTTGGAAAAACATTGTGGACGATTGGCCTTTGTGTTCATACTGTGCACATCCTCCTTTTCACTTATAAAAATGTAATTAAAAAGCGTGATATCAACACATTTGTGCCAAGCTGGTTTGTAACATATAATGGGATTATGGTAAGCTGCGTTGTCGGCGCATTTATGAACGCAGCAGGAATCCTTAAGTATGTGGTTTATTATGGAATCATCATTTATCTGATTATCATTCCAATCATGATCTACCGCCTTCTTACAGTAGAAGTGAAAGCACCTGTTTATCACACTATGGCAGTTGTGCTTGCACCTTGTTCTCTCTGTGTAGTAAGCTATTTAAATGTGATTCCTGAACCAAACCAGAAATTAGTATTCTTCCTCTATGCATGTGTCCTTGCATCTTTGCTTTTCATTATTGTGAAGCTGCCAAAATTCTTCGCATTCCCATTCGCACCGGGCTTTGCAGGCATGACCTTCCCAATGGCAATCGGTACGGTTGCAACTAACAAGATGACAGGATATCTTGCAGCAATTGGAAATGAAAAGCTGGCAGGCTATACAGCTCAGCTTTCCGGTATCCAGCTTTATCTTACATCCATGATCATTGGTTTTGTATTATTAAATTTCCTGATCATGGCATTAAAGATCGAGCGTAAATAATAATTTAGAAAAACGGTATAATTTTATATAGGAACAACAGTATGAAAATCGCAGGATATATTTTAAGCGGTGGGAAAAACAGCCGCATGCAGGGCAGGAAGAAACTGTTTCTGACTTTTCAAAAAACTCCATTTTACACACACATTATAAAAGCCATGAGCTCGTTACACGCCATTTATTTATCTGTAGATCAGATAGCCCCTTATGAAGAAACTGGCCTTCCGCTCATAAAAGATATTTATCCTGAAATTGGACCTGTTGGAGGTATCTATACAGGCCTTATAAAATGTGAGGAAGATGCACTTTTTGTAACGGCCTGTGATATGCCTTTGATCAAAAAAGAACATGTAGAAACACTAATAGAAATATTTGAGAAGAATGAAGACTGTGTTGTCATTGCCCAAAGTGGTGGCCGCCTTCACCCTCTGTTCGGCATTTATCCAAAATCTATTCTTCCGGTTCTTACCTCCATGATCGAGGAAGAAAATTATCGTGTTCGCGATGTGGCAAAACGGACAAAAACCATCGTGGTAACACTGCCGGAGGATGGTTCACTGAAGAATATCAACACACCAAAGGAGTATGAAGATGTATAGTGTGGAAGAAGCAAGAGATGTGCTTGTGGCACACTCAAAAGTCATAACAAAAACGACATATCTGCCTCTGCTTTCCTGTCTTGGAAAGGTTTTGGCTGAGGATGCAAGAGCAGTCTATGATCAGCCACCATTTCCAAGATCTCCATTAGATGGCTACGCCTTAAGGGGCGAGGAAACAAATGGTGCATCAAAAGAATCTCCAAAGCAGTTTCGTGTGATTGGAAAAATATATGCGGGACAGTGTTTTGATGGAAAAGTGGGTGCAGGTGAAGCAGTTCGTATCATGACCGGAGCACCAATTCCAGAAGGTGCCAATACCGTTATTCGTCAGGAATGGACGGATTTTGGTGAAGATGTGGTGGAAATATACGGCCAGTCAAAGCCATTTTCTGACTATTGTCCGCAAGGCGAAGACTATCAGGCAGGCGATGTCCTGATCAAAAAAGGTTCTGTTATTGACGGAACGTCGATTGCTATTTTAGCAAGTCTTGGGTATGCTCAGTGCCTTGTCTATGAAGCTCCCCGTGTAGGAATCATTTCCACAGGGGACGAGGTCATCGAACCCGGAAGTTCGATGATTCCTGGAAAAATCTATGATTCCAATTTAAACTATATCTGTGCCCGCCTTTTAGAGAAGGGATGTCAGCCAATGTTTGCCATCCACGCTAAGGATGACCCGGCAAATGTATCCGACATCATTAAAAAACTGGCGCCTGAGTGTGACCTGATTATCACCACGGGAGGTGTATCTGTGGGAGAAAAGGACATTATGCACGAGGTCGAGGAGCTTGTGGCAACGAAGAAGCTGTTTTGGAAAGTGAAAATTAAGCCTGGAGCACCAACCCTTTCTTTTATCTGTGGGGAGACACCTGTGGTCTGCTTGTCCGGCAATCCTTTTGGTGCAGCAGCCAATTTTGAGCTGCTTGTCCGTCCAATTCTCTATAAAATGACTGGAAATCCAGTATGGAACATGCCAGTGCTCCATATGGAAATCCAGAACGATTTTAAGAAGGGACGTTGCCGAAGATTTCTCCGTGCTCATTATGAGAATGACAAGGTATGGCTGCCTGAGGGCAATCATGCTTCCGGTGCTATTTCCTCTATGCTTGGATGTAACTGTTTGGTGGAAATATCAGAAAGTGCGGAGCATGGAGTATCAAAAGGAGATATCGTATGTGTGCATCTTTTATAAAGAAACCACTATTTTACTGTATCAGTGGATATAAGAATTCAGGGAAGACGACCTTGATTACGAAACTTATTCCGGAACTGACTGGCAGAGGCTATAAAGTTGCAGTTATCAAGCATGATGGGCATGATTTCGAACCAGATGTGCCGGGAACCGACAGCTTCCGTCATCGTGAAGCAGGAGCTTATGGAACGGCGGTATTCTCTGGAAAGCGGATGATGATCACGAAGGAATGTACGGGCATTGATGAGACGATTCTTGCTAAGGCATTTCCTGAGGCGGATGTTATTCTCATCGAAGGTTTGAAATACAGTCATTATCCAAAATATATATGTGATTATCCCAACGAACTGCCTGTGGATGTAAAGGAACTGGCAGATGAAATCGAAGGATTGCTGAAATAAAGAATTTCATGGCAGGAGCCTGTGGCTTCTGCCATTTTCTATGTAAAAATGAGCCACTGATGTCGCTATGTGGTATAATGAAGATAAGAAAAACTTTGAGGTAAGACGTATGAAAATCATCGCTAAAATCCACACTGATTTTCCAGAAAAGTTCGGTATTCCCCGTCAAAGCGGCCTTGTCAATGAAGTGAAGGGGCGCATCATCTTTGAACCGGAATTTCGCAATCCGGAGATTATAAAAGGATTAGAAGATTTCAATTATATATGGCTTTTGTGGCAGTTTGACGATGGCAAACGAAAGAATTGGTCTGCTACCGTGAAACCGCCAAGATTAGGTGGGAATGTGCGAAAGGGTGTATTTGCAACCAGATCGCCATTTCGACCAAATCCGATCGGCCTGTCATCTGTAAAGCTTGAGAGGATTGAATTGACAGAAGAAGGGCCAGTGCTTATTGTGGCAGGGGCGGATCTTCGTGACCAGACCCCGATTTATGATATCAAGCCCTATCTTCCTTATGTAGATATTCATGAAGATGCCGTGGATGGCTTTGCCGGAGAGGTAAAGGAATATCGACTAATTGTCAAGGTGACGGATGAGGCTGAAAAACAGCTTGAGAAAGTGTATTCAAAAGAGCAGCAGGAGACGATCAAAAAGCTGCTTGAACAAGATCCAAGACCATCCTATCATAATGATCCGACTAGAGTGTATGGCATGGCCTATGCCGGTTGGGATATACATTTTTGTGTGAAGGGAGAAATCCTTACCATTCTTGAGGTGACCAGATATAATAAATAAATTTGAAGTACCCAGATATAATAAATTTGAGCTGACGAACGATACGAAATAAAAGATATTCTTAATTGAAACAGGAGAAAAAACATGGTTTTATTCTTAACCAGCAGTCCATGCGATGACGATGTGCCAGCACATATGCATTTGCCATGCTGCTACTTTACCCGCAACGAATTTGTTGCCAACCTAAAAAAATACTGGAAACAGGATTCTCATGTGGTCATCATCGCAGCCAATTCAGATGCCTATGATCTTAATGACGAGATGGCTTTCACCTTTCGAAGATGCTTCTTCTATCATGGAATGGTGCCGGAAACCTATATCCTTTTGGATGGAAGAAACAAAGAGCAGACCAAAGAATTAGTGGAACGGGCTGACTTTATCATCTTAGGTGGCGGTCATGTACCAACAGAGATGAAATTTTTCAATGAAATTCACTTGAGAGAATACATGAAGGAATTTGATGGAGTGGTTATGGGAATTTCCGCAGGCTCCATGAATACAGCCGAAAGAGTCTATGCTATGCCAGAAGAACCAGGGGAAGGCATTGATCCTCACTTCGTGAAGCATTTTCCAGGGCTTGGTCTTACCAAATATAATATTATTCCCCATTATAACAGGGAAAAAGATAGCATATTAGATGGATTCAAGCTGGTTGAAGAACTGATCTACCCGGACAGCCATGGTGAAGAATACTATGTTTTAAATGATGGAAGCTATATTCTGCAGGTTGATGGGGATGCGAAACTTTATGGCGACGCATGGATCATACATGATGGCAGACTCAACAAAATCTGTGACGAAGAAGAATCTATAGAATTAGATTGATTGATAGAAATATTGCATAGAATAATATCCATAGAAAGGAGAATGACTTATGACAAACAATACACCAACCCCTCATAATCGTGCAGTATACGGCGATTTTGCAAAAACAGTGATTATGCCAGGAGATCCTTTACGTGCAAAATACATTGCAGAAAACTTTTTAGACAATGCGAAATTAGTGACCGATGTCAGAAATATGCTCGGCTATACAGGTGAGTACAAAGGAAAGAAAGTTTCCGTCATGGGTCACGGCATGGGTATGCCATCCGCAGGCATTTACACCTATGAGCTCTTCAATTTTTATGGAGTGGATACGATTATCCGAATCGGAACTGCCGGTGCGGTAAGTGAAAATACAAAAGTAGGCGATGTGATCATTGCACAGGGCGCATGTACCGACTCAAATTATATGAGTACGTATCACTTGAGAGGAACATTTGCTCCAATCGCGGATTTTGAACTTTCGGTGGCAGCTTATAATAAAGCGAAGGAACTTGGCATCTCTGTTGCAGCAGGAAATGTTTTGTCCAAGGACCATTTTTACGAAGAGTTCCCGGAAGAGGATAGAAACTGGGCGAAATTTGGCGTACTTGCAATGGAAATGGAAATCGCAGCCGTGTATACAGAAGCAGCAAGAGCAGGCAAGAAAGCTGTTGCTATGGTAACTGTTTCGGACAATCCATTTACCGGAGAAGGCATGACTTCAGAAGAAAGACAGACCACGCTTCATGATATGATTCGAATTGCTTTGGAAATTGCATAAATGGTCTGTTTTGTGTTATAATATACGAAATATATGAATTTCGAAGAATATAAGAACGCAAAGAGGTAGGTTATGATTAAGAATCATGAACGATGGTCAATATTTTTATTTCTCATCGTATTTATTTTGGCAGTAGTAGAATTTTTTATTCTTCCGGATGGAATTGCACTTGGCCTGTTTGGAAGTATCAGGCATTATTATCGAATGAAACCTTTATTTATGGTTGTTCCCGTTTTGATCGGCAGTCTTGGATCAGGTATGGTCCATCATGGTACTGTTCGAAAAGGTATGATCATTTATGTGGTATCTATGGTAGTATTTGCAGTGAATTTAATATTCCAGCTATAATAACAGGACTGTTGCATGCAATGTGTAACAGTCTTTTGTAATATACATGCGTTCACCGATGAATTACTAAGAGGTAACAAAAATGGCAGAAAAGAAAGAGAAAAAAACGGTTTACGGGACTTGTGAGACCTGTGTTTATTTTAGCTATGACGAAGAGTATCAAGAGTATGTCTGTGACGTGAATATGGACGAGGATGAATACTGTCGCATGCTTTCTTCTAAGGACTATCAGTGCAAGTTCTGGAGAGATGGCAACGACTATAAAGTGGTAGCAAAACAGATGTAACTTTGATAAAATATAAGTATCAAAAACGTGAAAATATACTTTTAAAGGAGGTTTTATTATGGACAAAATCGGAGTAAATGTAAAAAGACTTTTATTAGCAGGACTTGGAACAGTAGCTACAACAGCTGAAAAATCCAAGGAAATCGTAGATGGATTAGTTGAAAAAGGAGAACTTACTTTTGAACAGGGTAAATCCTTAAACAGCGAATTAAAACACAATGTAACAAAGACAGTAAGACAGAAAGTAAAAGATAACTTCTCTGTAAATGTTGTTCCTGAAAATCCAGAAGATTTAACTGATATTGTTGATGTAATGACAAAAGAACAGTTAGAAGCTTTAAAGAACAAAATTGCTGAAGTAGAAAGCAAAGCAGAAGAAGTAGTTGTAGAAGCAGAAGAAGTTGTAGAAGAAGCAACAGAAGAATAGGATTTTAAAAAAGTTACGTGAGTAATACAAAAGATACAACGAAACAAATTGAATCAAAATCCCGTCTGATCGAAATTATAGGTGTATTGCGCCGTAATAAGATATCAGACGGGATTACTCCTGAGAAGCTTCGAAAGATTTTTGAAGATTTAGGACCGACCTATGTAAAGATTGGTCAGATTATGTCCATGCATTCGGATATTCTGCCTCAGGCATATTGTGATGAGCTCATGTCATTGCGTTCGGATGTACCGCCGATGTCTTTTTATCAGGTCATTGAGGTACTTGAGAAAGCTTATGGCATGGCCTGGAATGAAATATTCGATTCGATTGAGGAAGAATGTATCGGATCTGCATCCATTGCTCAGGTGCATAAGGCTGTTTTGAAGGATGGTTCCCGGGTTGCAGTCAAAGTTCAGAGGGCGGGCATCTATGATGTTATGGCAAGAGATATCCGTCTACTTAAGCGCGCCGTAAAACTGATTCCGATGGTGAACCATCGTGGTGTCATCGACCTTGATATGGTTTTGGATGAACTTTGGGTAACGACACAGGAAGAGATGAATTTCCTCGTCGAAGCTGGAAATTTCCTCGAGTTCGCACGTTTTAACAAAGATATCGCCTATGTAACGACACCACATGTATATATGGAATATACAACACCAGTCGTGCTTGTCATGGAATATGTCGATGGTTATGACATCGATGACAGACCGGCTCTTGTTAAGGATGGATATGATTTAGATGAAGTTGCTACGAAGCTGGTGGATAACTACTTAAAACAGATTCTTGAAGATGGATTTTTCCATGCGGATCCACATGCGGGTAATGTAAAAATCCGTGATGGTAAGATTGTCTGGCTTGATATGGGGATGATGGGGCGTTTGTCACTACGTGACCGTAATTCCCTTAAGATGGTTGTCCAGGGGATTGCACAGAATGATATCAATATCATTCAGGATGCAGTCATGATGATTGGAGATTTTAAGCAAAAGCCTGATAAGCGTATGCTTCGTGAGACAATCGAAGATCTTATGGCTCGATATGGATCCTTAGACCTTGGTGAAATCCATATGGATGAGGTTTTACAGGACTTTATGGAAGCAATGAAGGTGAATCATGTCGCTATGCCATCAGGGCTTACGATGCTAGCTAGAGGGTTATCTCATGTAGAAGGCATCTTATCTTTCATCTGTCCGAGCATTAATATGATCAGTATCGCGGAGCAGCGTTTTGCAAGAAGCATGTTTGAGGATTTTGAATTAAAGTCTGCTTTGAAAAAAGGTGGAACAAAGCTTTATCGTGCCGTAGATAAATCCTTAAAAATCCCAGGACTCATGGAAGATGTGTTAAAAGCATTTAACCGTGGACAGTCGATGATCCATCTTGAAATTGGAGCATCTGACAGTCTTTCCGACCTTTTGCATCATCTCGTTCGTAATGTCATCATGGGGCTTTGGATTATGGCACTCCTAATCAGCTCAAGTATTATCTGTACAACTGACATGAGACCGAAGATTTTAGGTATCCCGGCGCTTGGGATGATTGGGTATGTACTTGTCTTTGCGATTGTTTTTTATCTGATTGTGAGACATTTTTTCGGAAAAGACACATAAAATTCAAAAAATATCATAGAATTTCGTATTCCTTTTTATAAAAATATATGTTATTGTAAATATGATATACTTTAACACGATAAAATTTTACAGTAATACAGTTAATTATTAAACTAATTTGAAAGAGAAAAGAAATTAGATCATCAGGAGGATACGAATCATGGGAAAGAAAATCCGTACTCCCGAAGTAGAACAGTTATTTAAGGCAATTCTTACCTTGAATGACGTGGAAGAATGTTTTACATATTTTGAAGATATTTGTACAGTCAATGAATTATTATCACTTGCGCAGCGTTTTGAAGTTGCCAGAATGCTTAGAGCGCATAACACTTATATTGAAGTGGCAGCAAAAACCGGAGCATCTACTGCGACAATCAGTCGTGTCAATCGTTCCTTAAACTACGGTAATGATGGATATGACATGGTATTTAGCAGAATGATTGAGAACGGAGATTTAGAAGAATAAGAAAATAAAGCGAATCATCGAAATGGGTGATTCGCTTTTTTAATTTATAGGAAATTGCTATTATAGCCCCAGAGAGTGTATAATCATAG
>JAKSRP010000012.1 GCA_024403555.1 Lachnospiraceae bacterium
ATGGTCAGATTCAATAGAGAATCTGGCTTTTTCTTAATATATAGGAAAATTATTCGGATTTTCTCATATATGTATGTATACAAAAACCCTCTGGGAGAATGAGACGATGTTAAAATTTGCAGGAAAGCTTATGAAAGCCGGACTTTTGATTACCGGTCTGGTTGGGCTGATTTCAAAATATGAAAATGAACACATGAAAACAGAAGAATACGAGATCGTCTCAAAGAAGCTTCCGAAAGCCTTTGATGGATACCGCATTGCCTTTTTATCTGATCTGCATAATAAAGAGTTTGGAAAAGACAATGAAAGACTGATCAAAAAAATTCAGGAAGAAAATCCGGATTTGATCTTAGTTGGTGGAGATATGGTCGTTGGAAAGGCAGGTTACAGCACCGACATTGCGACGCATTTGCTAAAAGAACTATCAAAAGACTTTCCTGTTATTGCGGCGAATGGCAATCACGAATACAGAATGCAGCTCTATCCCAAAACCTTTGGCACACAATATGAGGATTATGTGGTACAATTAAAGGGGCTGGGTATTACCTATCTGACGAATGAATCGGTGGAAGTCGTAAAAGACGGCAGACAGATCCATATCATCGGACTTAGCATTGAAAAACAGTATTATAAACGTGGAAAGAAGATTTTGATGGGATCCCATTATCTAAACAGCGAACTAGGTGTGCCTCCAAAGGGATTTTCCATACTTTTAGCACACAATCCTTATTATACAAAAGCCTACGTGAAGTGGGGTGCGGATCTTATTTTATCCGGGCATAATCATGGTGGGCTTATTCGCTTTCCTTTTTTAGGAGGTCTGGTATCTCCGAATATCAGTCTGTTTGCAAGATATGATGCAGGCCTTTATAAAGAAGGAAAAAGTCAGGTGATCATAAGCAGAGGACTTGGTACCCACACTTATAAAATCCGTGTCAATAATCGACCGGAATTATCGATGATTACCTTGAAACGAGGAAATACATATGGCGCTTGAATTCAAATTAGAGACCTATGAAGGTCCATTGGATGTGCTTTTACAATTAATAGAGAAAAACAAAATTGATATCTATGATATTCCGATTGCTTTGATTACAGAGCAGTACTTAGAGTATTTAGAGATGATGCGAGAAGCGAATCTTACTATTATGAGTGAGTTTCTCGTCATGGCAACGACTCTTCTTCGTATTAAATCGCAGATGTTACTTCCGAAAGTGGTGAATGAAGAAGGCGAAGAGGAAGATCCTAGAGAAGAACTCGTACAGAGACTGATCGAATATAAGATTTATAAGTATGCTTCCGGAGAATTAAAGGATTTAGAGGTGGAAGCAGGGAAGGCTCTTTATAAAGACAAAGAACTTCCGGAAGAAGTAGAGAAGTTTACCTATCCGGTCGATCCGGTGAAGGTAATCGAAAATCAGGGGGTAACCATTGACCGCCTGAAGGAAGTATTTGAATTCGTCATGCAAAGACGCGTGGACAAGATTGACCCCGTCCGAAGCAAATTTGGCGAGATCCATCAGGATGAAGTGCGAATTGAAGATAAGATTGTTCATATCAGCACCAGAATCCGAAAAAAGAGAAAAATTAATTTCAGAAATCTGCTGGAGCAGCAGGCAAGCAAAGTGGAAGTGGTCGTAACATTCCTTGCATTGCTTGAACTGATGAAGATGGGTGAGGTAAGAGTCACCCAGCAAGACATTTCCAGTGAAATCATGATAGAAACAACAGGAGAACCGGATGAATCGTAATAAAGGAATGATTGAAGGTATCTTATTTTCGATGGGAGGATCAGTGAAGAAAAAACAGCTGATGGATGTCCTTGGAATCGAAAAAAAGGTGCTTGATGATCTCTTAAGCGAGATGAAGGAAGATTACAAAAGTGAAGAACGTGGAATTCAGCTGATTGAGCTTGAAGATTCCTGTCAGCTGTGTACAAAGCAGAGCTGTTATGATGTACTGATTCGAGTCGTCAAGCAGCCGAAGAAGTATCGACTGACAGAGGTTATGCTTGAGACGCTGTCGATTATTGCATACAAGCAGCCCGTCACAAAGTCTCAGATTGAGGCAATCAGGGGCGTCAAATGCGACCATGCCGTCAACCGCCTTATGGAATATGGCCTCGTCGAAGAGGCGGGAAGACTTGATGTGGTCGGAAGACCGATACTGCTTCGCACGACTGAAGAATTTTTACGCGCGTTTGGAGTGGAACATATAGAAGATCTTCCGTCCGTGGATCCAACGATGTTAGAGGAATTCACACAGGAAGCTCAGCAGGAAATTGGAGGATTATAATAGTATGAAAAAGATAACAGGAAATCAATTGTTTGTAAAAGCTTTGATTGCAGAAGGTGTTGATCACATTTTTGCTTATCCAGGAGGTTATGCAATTGATGTATTCGATGCATTATACAAAGCAGAACCAGATACAGACATTGAAATCGTATTACCAAGACATGAACAAGGTCTTATTCACGAAGCAGATGGATACGCTCGTTCTACAGGAAACGTTGGCGTTTGTTTAGTAACAAGCGGTCCTGGTGCAACAAACTTAGTGACAGGGATTGCGACAGCAAACTATGACAGCGTTCCGATTGTATGTTTTACCGGACAGGTTTCTCTGCCATTAATCGGTAATGATGCTTTCCAGGAAGTGGACATTGTAGGATGTACAAGAAATATCGCAAAATGGGTAATTACAGTTCGCGACCGTAAAGATCTCGGCCGCATCATTAAGGAAGCATTTTATATTGCCCGTACTGGAAAACCAGGGGTTGTAGTAGTAGACCTTCCAAAAGATGTTATGGCGACCTTAGGGGATGATCACTATCCAGAAGAAGTAAGCATCCGTGGATACAAACCAAATAAAAATGTTAATATCAGACAGTTAAACCGTGCTGTCGGAATGTTATATAAAGCGAAAAACCCATTATTCTTAGTTGGTGGTGGTGTGAAAATCGCAAATGCTCACAAAGAGATGAGAAAATTTGCAGAAATTACAGGAGTTCCTGTTGTTTCTACTGTTATGGGGATTGGCGTAATGCCAACAGACCACCCATTATTTATGGGTAATGCAGGTATGCATGGCCGTTATTCTGCCAATATGGCAATTTCTGAATGTGATGTGTTATTCTCCATCGGTACAAGATTTTCTGACCGAATTACTGGAGAGCTTGGCGCATTTGCTCCTAATGCAAAGATCATCCATATCGATATTGATACAGCAGCAATTTCTAAGAATGTTACGGTTAATGTTCCAATTGTAGGGGATGCAAAAATTGCACTTACCGAACTTGTGGAAATCGTAAAAGACAAAGAACCAGTTGCTACTGCAGGTGCATTTGCCGACCGCATTCGTGAATGGAATAAAGAATGTCCGCTTACTTTACCAGCATCCGAAAAGGGCGTAAATCCTCAGAAAATCTTTGAAACAGCAAATGAACTGCTCAAAGATGCGATTGTTGTTACAGACGTTGGACAGCATCAGATGTGGGCAACACAGTTTACAACCATGGAATCTGAAACACGCCAGTTCATTACCTCCGGCGGCCTTGGAACCATGGGATTTGGTATTCCTGCAGCCATTGGCGCATGCATGGGTAACCGTGATACAAAGGTAGTATGCTTCTCTGGTGACGGTGGCGCACAGATGAATATTCAGGAAATGGCAACTGCTGTTCAGGAAGAAACACCAATTATCATCTGTATCCTTAATAACCAGTATCTTGGCATGGTTCGTCAGATGCAGGATTTATTCTACGACAGAAGATTTGCAAGTACCTGTCTTTGCAGACGCAGATCCTGTCAGTATACCTGTAAAGGACCAGGACCAGACTGCCCACCATATACACCGGATTTCGTAAAACTTGCAGAAAGCTATGGTGCTAAGGGTATCCGTGTTACAAATGAAGATCAGATTGCTCCGGCATTTGAAGCAGCAATGAAGGAAGATAAGCTTCCAACAATTATTGAATTTATGATTGATGCAGACCGTCTCGTACTCCCAATGGTACAGAGTGGAAAAGCATTAGACGATATGATTTTAGAAGGATAGGAGGGATCGTCATGGGTGAAATGAAAAAAAGATATATTTCTTTATTTGTAGAAAACAGATGTGGCGTTCTTGCTCGTATCGCAGGTTTGTTCTCTGGAAAGTCCTATAATTTACAGAGCTTAACGGTTGGTGAAACAGATGATCCTACGATGTCCCGTATGACCATTACAACCATCAGTGATGATGTGACTTTTGAACAGATCAAAAAGCAGCTTAATCGTATGGTAGAAGTAATCAAGGTTATGGACTATACCGCGGTACCAATTCGTATGAAAGAAGCTCTTTTCATTAAAATCAAAGGGATGTCTGAAGCAGAAAAGAATGAAGTATTCCAGGTGGCAAATGTATTCCGCTACCGTGTCGTTGATTATGGCAAAAACTCTATGATCATCGAATCCTTCCATACAGAAGGAAAGAATACAAATATCATTAATTTCTTCAAGGATAAATTTGGCAACCGAGTAGAAGTCGTACGTGGCGGAAGCGTTGCGATTGAATCCATTTCTATAGTAGAAAGATAATTTGCGGAAGCGATATATAGAAAACGATTGACATATAAAAACACAATCAGGAAACCATTGTATAGGCGTTATCAATGGTTTCCTTTCTTTTTGTCTATAGAGATAGTTATTTTCATAACAAAAACTTTAGTGATTGTTTATAGATGTTGCGGTTTTAGCAAGATGTTATTTATGGTTTTATGTGAAAAAAAGTGAAAACGATGGTAAAAAATGGCTTGTTTTCATTTGTTCGATATGTGTACTTTAAAAAGTACAATATAGTCACAGGATAAAAGAATGGCTTATTTAAGCCATTTTCTATGGGCTTCGATTGATTGGTGAAAATTATTGTGAAAAAAATAGCATTGCAATGGATAATTCATTGTGATAATATTAACGTATCAAAGATGAGTAATTATAACTTATCTTTCGTGATATTTATAGTTTAATTAATTTTATGGAGGTAACAAGATTATGGCAAAAAAAGTTGTTATTGCAGGCGCATGTCGTACAGCAATCGGTAAAATGGGTGGCGGATTATCCACAACTCCAGCTCCAGTATTAGGATCTATCGTTATTAAAGAAGCTCTTAACAGAGCAGGTGTTCCAGCTGAAGCAGTTGATCACGTTTACATGGGTTGTGTAATCCAGGCAGGTTTAGGACAGAACGTAGCTCGTCAGGCATCTTTAAAAGCTGGTCTTCCAATCGAAACACCAGCAGTTACAGTTAACGTAGTATGTGGTTCTGGTCTTAACTGTGTTAACATGGCAGCACAGATGATTCAGGCTGGCGATGCTGATATCGTAGTAGCAGGTGGTATGGAAAACATGTCCATGGCTCCATACGCTATGATGAAAGCTCGTTTTGGTTACAGAATGAACAACGCAACAATCATCGATACAATGGTTAACGATGCTTTAACAGACGCATTCAACAACTACCACATGATGATCACAGCTGAAAA
Organism: Lachnospiraceae bacterium; assembly: GCA_024403555.1. GTDB lineage: Bacteria > Bacillota > Clostridia > Lachnospirales > Lachnospiraceae > Fimousia. The sequence continues at coordinate 5,520 of JAKSRP010000012.1, forward strand.
CGTAGCTGATCAGTGGAACTTATCCAGAGAAGATTTAGATGCATTCGCAGCAGCTTCTCAGCAGAAAGCAGTTGCAGCTCAGGAAGCTGGTATCTTCAAAGAAGAAATCGTTCCTGTAGAAGTAAAACAGCGTAAAGGTACAATCGTAATCGATACAGACGAAGGTCCTCGTGCTGGTACAACAGCTGAAGGTTTAGCAAAATTACGTTGCTGCTCCGGTAAAGCTGATGGTGTTGTTACAGCTGGTAACGCTTCCGGTATCAATGATGGTGCTGCAGCAGTAGTTGTAATGAGCGAAGAAAAAGCTATCGAATTAGGTGTTAAACCTATGGCTACATTCGTAACAGGCGCTTTAGGCGGTGTTGCTCCAGAAATCATGGGTGTTGGTCCTGTAGCTTCTACAACAAAAGCATTAGCTAAGATCGGCAAAACAATCGACGATATCGACTTAATCGAAGCTAACGAAGCTTTCGCTACACAGTCCTTAGCAGTAGCTCATGATCTTAAATTCGATATGAGCAAAGTTAACGTAAACGGTGGTGCTATCGCTCTTGGTCATCCAGTAGGTGCTTCCGGTTGTCGTATTTTAGTAACATTACTCCACGAAATGCAGAGAAGAGAAGACGTTAAGACAGGTCTTGCTACACTTTGTATCGGTGGTGGAATGGGCTGCTCTACAATCGTAGAAAAATACTAATCTACAATCGTAGAAAAACTACTCAATCACTAATAATAACTTAACTTAGTATATAGATTGAAAGGAGAATCTTTAAAATGGGATTCGTTAATTATGAACAGGAAGGATACGTTGGTGTTATCACAATCAACCGTCCAAAAGCATTAAATGCATTAAACAGCGAAGTATTAAAAGACTTAGAAGCAGTAATCGACGCTGTTGATATTGATACAACAAGATGTTTAATCTTAACAGGTGCTGGCGAAAAATCTTTCGTAGCTGGTGCTGACATCGGAGAAATGAGCTCCTTAACAAAAGCTGAAGGTGAAGCATTCGGTAAAATTGGTAACGATGTATTCCGTAAACTTGAAACACTTCCAGTTCCAGTAATCGCTGCAATCAACGGATTCGCTTTAGGTGGCGGATGCGAAATCGCTATGAGCTGTGACATCAGACTTGCTGCTGAAAACGCAATCTTTGGTCAGCCAGAAGTTGGTTTAGGTATCACACCTGGATTCGGTGGAACACAGAGATTAGCTCGTATCGTTGGTGTTGGTAAAGCTAAAGAAATCATCTACACAGCATTTAATATCAAAGCTGACGAAGCTTTAAGAATCGGTTTAGTAAACGCAGTATATCCACAGGAAGAATTAATGGCTAAAGCTCAGAAAATGGCTGCTAAAATCGCTTCCAACGCTCCAATCGCTGTTCGCAACTGTAAGAAAGCAATCAACGATGGTTTACAGGTAGATATGGATGCTGCTATCGTAATCGAAGAAAAATTATTTGGTGACTGCTTCGAAACAGAAGATCAGAAAGCTGGTATGGGTAACTTCTTAGCTCCAAGAGATAAAAAAGTTAAAGTAGTTCCTTTCCAGAACAAATAATTTATAAACAAAGTACATTTAAGTCAGGTCCGAAGGCGTGTCGGACCTGAGCTTTCACACATAACAATATTTTCATAGGAGGAAAATGAAATGAAAGTAGGAGTTATCGGCGCTGGTACAATGGGCCAGGGTATCGCTAAAGCATTTGCAATGGTTGACGGATACGAAGTTGCATTATGTGACATCAAACAGGAATGGGCTGAAGGCGGAAAAGCTAAAATTGAAGCTGGTTATGCTCGTTTAGTATCCAGAGGCAAAATGACACAGGAAAAAGTTGACGCTATCGTTAACTCTATCACTCCTGGTTTAAAAGAAGATTTATGTGCTGACTGTGATTTAATCGTAGAAGCTGCATTCGAAAATATGCAGGTTAAACAGGACACATTCCAGGCATTAGACGCAATCTGCAAACCTGAATGTATCTTCGCTTCCAACACATCTTCTTTATCTATCACAGAAATCGGAAAAGGTGTTAACCGTCCAGTAATCGGTATGCACTTCTTCAACCCAGCTGACAGAATGAAATTAATCGAAGTTATCGCTGGTGTTAACACACCTCAGGAAACAGTTGATGCTATCGTAGCTATCTCCAAAGAAATCAACAAAGTTCCTGTACAGGTTAACGAAGCAGCTGGTTTCGTAGTAAACCGTATCTTAATCCCAATGATCAACGAAGCAGCATTCATCAAGATGGAAGGTGTTTCTGACATCGCTGGTATCGATTCCGCTATGAAACTTGGTGCAAACCACCCAATGGGACCATTAGAATTAGGTGACTACATTGGTCTTGACATCTGCTTAGCAATCATGGACGTGCTTTACAACGAAACAGGCGACAGCAAGTATCGTGCTTGTCCATTACTTCGCAAGATGGTTCGTGGTGGCAACTTAGGATGTAAATCTGGTAAAGGTTTCTACATCTACAATGCTGACCGTACAAAAACAGCAGTAGACGCTCAGTAATAGACCCCAATATTACATAAGCATTTAATCTCTTGTTCCTCCGGAAATATCCAGCCGGAGGAACGTTTATAAAATATTTATGGAGGAAATAAAAGATGGATTTCACATTAAGTAAGAAACATGAAATGGCAAGATCTTTATTCAAAGAATTTGCTGAAGTTGAAGTAGCACCTCTTGCTCAGGAAACAGATGAAAATGAACAGTTTCCTTTAGAAACAGTTAAAAAAATGGCAACAGCTGGTTTCATGGGTATTCCAGTACCTAAAGAATATGGCGGACAGGGCTGTGATCCTTTAACATACACAATGTGTGTAGAAGAATTATCTAAAGTTTGTGGTACAACAGGTGTAGTTGTATCTGCTCACACATCTTTATGTATCGACCCTATCATGACATATGGTACAGAAGCTCAGAAACAGAAATACGTTCCAGATTTAGCTTCTGGTAAAAAAATCGGTGCTTTCGGTTTAACAGAACCAGGTGCTGGTACAGATGCTCAGGGACAGCAGACAAAAGCTGTTTTTGATGAAGAAACAAATGAATGGGTTATCAATGGTTCCAAATGTTTCATCACAAACGGTAGCTACGCAGACGTTTATATTGTAATCGCTGTAACAGGTATCATCGAAAAACGTGGCCGTAAGATCAAAGAAATCTCTTCCTTTATCGTAGAAAAAGGAACTCCTGGTTTCTCCTTCGGTACAAAAGAAAAGAAAATGGGTATCCGTGGATCCGCTACATATGAATTAATCTTTGAAGATTGTCGTGTACCAGCTGACGCTTTATTAGGTCAGAAAGGTCGTGGATTCGGTATCGCTATGCACACATTAGATGGTGGTCGTATCGGTATCGCTGCTCAGGCTCTTGGTATTGCTGAAGGTGCTTTAGAAAAAACTATCGCATACGTACAGGAAAGAAAACAGTTTGGTCGTTCTATCTCCGCATTCCAGAATACACAGTTCCAGATTGCTGACATGGCTACAAAAGTACAGGCTGCTCAGTGCTTAGTTTACAAAGCAGCTATGGCTAAAGCTACACAGAAAGTTTATTCCTTAGAAGCTGCAATGGCTAAATTATTCGCTGCAGAAGTTGCTATGGAAGTAACAACAAAATGTGTTCAGTTACATGGTGGTTATGGTTACATCCGTGAATACGATGTTGAACGTATGATGCGTGATGCTAAGATTACAGAAATCTATGAAGGTACATCTGAAGTACAGCGCATGGTTATTTCTGCTAACGTGATTAAATAGGAGGTACTATAGAATGAAAATCGTTGTATGTGTAAAACAGGTACCTGATACAGCTGGCGGTGTTAAATTTAAGGCAGATGGTACATTAGATAGAGCAGCAATGCTTACAATCATGAACCCAGATGATAAAGCTGGTTTAGAAGCAGCTTTAAGAATTAAAGATGAAATCGGTGCTACAGTAGTTGCTGTAACAATGGGTCTTCCAAAAGCTGAAGAAGTTCTTCGTGAAGCAATGGCTATGGGCGCTGATGAAGGTATCTTAGTAACAGATAGAGTTTTAGGTGGAGCTGATACATGGGCTACATCTACAACACTTGCAGGTGCTATCAGAGCTATTCCAGATTATGACTTAATCATCACAGGTCGTCAGGCTATCGATGGTGATACAGCTCAGGTTGGTCCTCAGATCTCTGAACACCTCAACTTACCAGTTATCTCCTACGCTGAAGATCTTAAAGTTGAAGGCGACAGCGTAATCGTTAAACGTCAGTACGATGACAGATACCATATGGTAAAAGCTCAGATGCCATGTTTGGTAACAGCATTAGCTGAATTAAACAAACCACGTTACATGACTCCAGGTGGAATCTTTGATGCATACGATACAGAAATCACTGTTATGAACAGAAAAGATTTAGTAGATGTTGAAGATAAAAACCTTGGTTTAGTTGGATCCCCAACACAGATCGCTCGCGCATCCGACAAAGTACGTAAAGGTGCAGGCGAAGTTGTTAACCTTGATCCAGCAGAATCCGTTGCATATATCATGGGCAAATTAAAAGAAAAACATGTAATCTAAGAAAGTGGTGAATAATATGGGATTAGAACAGTATAAAGGCGTATACGTTTATGCTCAGCAGGTAGATAACGAAATCAGCGGTATCGCTTTCGAATTACTTGGTGAAGCTAACAAATTAGCAAAAGATTTAGATACAGACGTAACAGCAGTTTTAGTAGGTTGTGACGTAGCTCCATTAGTTGACCAGTTAGCAGCTTATGGCGCAGACAAAGTTATCGTAGTAGACGATCCAGAATTAAAAGAATATAGAACAGAACCATATACACATGCATTAGCATCTGTAATCAATGAATTCAAACCAGACATCATGTTAGTTGGTGCTACAGCTATCGGTCGTGACTTAGGTCCTCGTGTATCCGCACGTGTTCAGACAGGTTTAACAGCTGACTGTACAATTCTTGAAATCGGCGAATTCAAAGCTCGTGGTGACAAAGAACCTCGTAAAGGACAGTTATTAATGACACGTCCAGCTTTCGGTGGTAACACAATCGCTACAATCGCTTGTCCAAATCACCGTCCACAGATGGCTACAGTACGTCCAGGTGTAATGCAGGCTCAGGAACCAGTTGAAGGTGCTACTTGTGAAGTAATCAACTACAACCCTGGTTTCACTCCAGATAACAAATACGTTGAAATTCTTGAAATCGTTAAGAACGTAAACGAAGTAGTAGATATCATGGACGCTAAGATCTTAGTATCTGGTGGTCGTGGTGTTGGTTCTGCTGAAAACTTTGCTATGCTTCAGGATTTAGCAGATGTTATCGGTGGTACAGTTTCTTGCTCTCGTGCAGTAGTAGATAACGGCTGGATGCCAAAAGACCTTCAGGTAGGTCAGACAGGTAAAACAGTTCGTCCTAACGTTTACTTTGCAATCGGTATCTCTGGTGCTATCCAGCATACAGCAGGTATGGAAGAATCTGAAATCATCATCGCTATCAACAAAGACGAAACAGCTCCTATCTTCGATGTAGCTGATTACGGTATTGTTGGTGACTTAAACAAAATCGTTCCTGCTTTAACAGAAGCTTTAAAAGCTGCTTTAGCTTAATTCGGTTTTAAAATTTAGAATTCATGGATTGCCATAATCTATAAATGAAATTTTCGCCTCGTGCATATCATTGCACGAGGCGTTTTTTCGTTATAAAAGGCGTTTTTTGTGATTTTACTTGAAAATTTTAAAATTTTCTGTTAAAATGTTAAGGAAATGTTAACTAAATATTACGGAGGGAATGTAAAAATGAAATATTTTAAAAGAATAGTTGCATTCGCGCTTGCAATGATTATGGCATTTTCCGTTTCTGTTTTTGCAGAGGAACCAGCAAGCAGTGAATTATTAAAGAGTAAATCGATTTCAATACCAGTGGTTTATTCTTATGAAGATTTTGGTAATATTACTGATGAAATCGATCAGGAAAGTATCACAGTAAAAGGAAGCAATTCCTATTTTAAATTTAAAGCAAAAAAGACTGGATTTATTTATCTTGGCATGAAATCAGATGCTGCTAATAAAAAGACAGTAAAAGTTAAGAAAACAAATAGCAAAGGAAAAAGTGCTTCTACGATTAAAAAATCTTTCAAACCAGGTCATCAGTTTTTTGCAATTGTACCAGTAACAAAAGATAAAACTTATCGTATTGCTATGAATGGAGCTGCAGCAGGAGAAACTTTCTATATTACCGCAGTGAATGTAGTAGGTGGCGGCAAAAGATACCTGAAAGAGTATGAGAATGGAAACTGTTCCGTCGCAGCTGGCAAAAAGACAAAGAAAAGTAATTATGTTACCTATTGGAAGGTAGCAGATATGCCAAAAGGAGCATTAACTGTTTTTATTTCTGATGTTTATAGCAGCAAGCTTGCTTCAACTTATATCACACTTTGCAATTCTAAGAAAAAAGCAATTTCTGCAAAAACGAAAGTAACCGGAGTCAAAAAAGACGGTAATGTATATCTTTCTCAGGCAACCTTTGGTGTAGACCAGGGAACCTATTATGTGAAAGTTACGACAAAAGCACCAATGTATGGTATCAAGATGAAGATCGATGACAGCTATAATCGCAGAAGCGAAAGCAAGAAATCCAAAGCGGTTACATTAAATGAAGGAGAAGCAAGAAAGACAGTTCTTGCGGCATCTACAAGCAAAACTTCTCATTACTATAAAGTTGTTCTTGATCAGAAGAAACATGTAAAATTTGATGTGGATGGATATATTGCACCAGGAACAAAAATTAACTTAGTAATTTATGATTCTAAAGGCAAAGCTACCAAAACATTAAGCATCAAAGGAGAAGTGAATAAGATTAAGACCATCGATTACGGAACAAAAGATGCTTTAAGTGCTGGTACTTATTATCTTGCAATCAAGAAAGATTCTAAGAATACAAGTGCTGCTTACAGTATTTATTATCAGACAAGTGATGAATCTATGATTAAAAAATAAAAAGACAGGAAAAAAGGATGCGAAAACCGCATCCTTTTTCTATTTTCATACTTGTCATTGCGATTTTGTGGTGCTATAATGTAACGGATTGTGCGGATGACATAAGCACCGAGACTACTGAAAAGTACAGGAGATGAAAACTTCTTAAGAATTCCTGTGTTTCTCAGTTGTTTCGGCAGGCGAAAGATAGCAAATCATATGTCACCGCATAAGGAAAGATTTTAATAATGAATATTGATCAAAAGACATATGAAAGGAAAAAGACTATGACAAAGACATTTACAATGGAACTTGCAGGACGTCCATTAGTTGCTGAAATCGGCCGTGTTGCAGCTCAGGCAAATGGCGCAGTATTATTACACTATGGTGAAACAGTTGTATTATCCACAGCTACAGCATCTGACAAACCACGTGATGGTATCGATTTCTTCCCATTAGCAGTAGAATATGAAGAAAAGATGTATGCTGTAGGTAAAATCCCAGGTGGATATTTAAAACGTGAAGGTAAAGCAAGCGAAAACGCAGTTTTAACAGACCGTGTAATCGACCGTCCTATGCGTCCATTATTCCCTAAAGATTATAGAAATGACGTTACATTAAACAACTTAGTATTAGCAGTAGATCCAGACTGCAGCCCAGAACTTACAGCTATGATCGGTTCTGCTATGGCAACAGCAATCTCTGATATCCCATTTGACGGACCTACAGCTTCCACACAGGTTGGTTTAGTTGACGGAGAATTCGTATTCAACCCAACAGCAGCTCAGAAAAAAGATTCTGACCTTGCATTAACAGTAGCTTCCACAAAAGAAAAAGTAATCATGATCGAAGCTGGTGCAAATGAAGTAAAAGAAGATGTTATGTTAGAAGCAATCTTCGCAGCTCACAAAGTAAACCAGTCCATCATCGAATTTACAGAAATGATCGTTGCAGAATGTGGTAAAGAAAAACATGAATATGTTCATTTCGATACACCTGCTGATATGTATGAAGATATGGTGAACTTCATCACACCAGAAGCAATGGAAGTAGCTGTATTTACAGATGACAAACAGACACGTGAAGCTAACATCCGTTTAATCAAGGATACATTAGCAGAACGTTATGCTGAAAATGAAGAATGGGCTTCCCATATCGACGAAGCTGTTTATAAATTCCAGAAGATGACAGTTCGTAAGATGATCTTAAAAGATCGTAAACGTCCAGATGGTCGTGATATCACAGAAATCCGTCCATTAAGCGCTGAAGTTGATGTTATCCCTCGTGTACACGGTTCTGGTTTATTCAAACGTGGACAGACACAGGTTCTTACATTAACAACACTCGGTTCTTTATCTGACGCTCAGAGAATCGATGGCATGGATTACGAAGAAAAGACAAAACGTTACATGCACCACTACAATTTTCCATCCTACTCTGTAGGGGAAACTCGTCCAAGCCGTGGTCCTGGACGTCGTGAAATCGGTCATGGCGCATTAGCTGAAAAAGCTTTAGTTCCAGTATTACCAAGCGTAGAAGAATTCCCATACGCAATCCGTACTGTATCTGAAGTATTAGAATCTAATGGTTCCACATCTCAGGGATCCATCTGTGCTTCTTCCTTATCCTTAATGGCAGCTGGTGTACCAATCAAAGCTCCTGTAGCTGGTATCTCCGTAGGTCTTGTAACAGGCGAAACAGATGATGATTACTTAGTATTAACAGATATCCAGGGCTTAGAAGACTTCTTCGGCGACATGGACTTCAAGGTAGCTGGTACACACAAAGGTATCACAGCAATCCAGATGGATATCAAAATTCATGGTTTAACAGACCAGATCATCAAAGAAGCAATTGCAAGAACAAAAGAAGCAAGAACATACATCTTAGATGAAATCATGAACCCAGCAATCGATGCTCCAAGAGCAGAAGTTGGCAAATATGCTCCAAAGATCCGTCAGATGCAGATCAACACAGATAAGATTGCAGAAGTAATCGGTAAACAGGGTAAAACAATCAACGCAATCATCGATGAAACAGGTGTTAAAATTGACATCAGCGAAGAAGGTCGCGTAGATATCTTATCCAACGATTTAGATATGATCGACAGAGCAGAAGAATTAATCCGTTTAATCGTAGAACCAGTTAAAGTTGGTGCTTTCTACGAAGGCGAAGTTGTAAGAATCACAAACTTTGGTGCATTCGTACAGTTATCTCCAAACAAAGACGGTATGATTCATATTTCCAAGCTCTCCAAACAGAGAGTAGAAAAAGTAGAAGATGTTGTAAACATCGGAGACAAAGTACTTGTTAAAGTAATCAAGGTTGACGAAATGCACAGAATCAACCTTCGTTTAGAAGAAAAATTAGAATTCTAATTGATTCTTAACTGATTTGAATAAAAAAGACTGTTCCTCTTTCAAGGGACAGTCTTTGTTGTTTAAGGAGAATGACTATGCATTTAACACTTAGCATGGCTGCAGGCCCGATCATTGGCGCAGTTATTGGATATTTTACAAATAATATCGCCGTAAAGATGTTATTCCGTCCTCATTATGAAAAGCGTATTGGCAATTTTAAGGTCCCATTTACTCCAGGGGTTATTCCAAAGGAAAAACCACGACTTGCAAGAGCGATTGGGGAAGCGGTAGGCAAACAGCTTCTTACGGAAGAAACCCTGACTGCAAATCTTATTTCTGAGGGAATCGAAGAAAAAATCAAAGATGAAGTTGGTAAATTTATCGACCGACAGTCTGAGAACGAAGCTTCTATTAGTGAATCCCTTCAGAATTTTACTACCGTTGATAAAATCGAAATCAAGAAGATTGAACTCGTGCAGGCATGCATGGATAAAATCGAGTATTATATCGATGAGATTTCTTTAGGAAAGGTGGTTGCGGATAAGGTCGTTATTGCAGCGAATGAATATATTCAGGGAACCCTCCTTGCAATGATGATCACGCCAGAATTTATGGCGCCAATTGCGGCTAAGGTAGAGCGTGAAGTAAACAGCTATTTAGAAACCGACGGAATCCCGATGCTTACTTCTATCTTAAATCTCGAGGCAGATCATTTGCTGAATCAACAGATTTCTGTATATGGCAAGCAAATCGCAGGGTCCAAAGAAACGATTCAGAATGCAGTATATCAGGTATATGAAACATTTGTAAAAACACAGATGGAAAGCTTTATCAAAGAACTCGATATTGCTGGAATTGTCGAAAGTAAGATCAATGAGATGAATGTAGAAGAGCTTGAAGATCTCGTAATGTCTGTTATGAAGAACGAACTGCGCGCAGTAGTAAACCTTGGCGCAGTCATTGGTTTCGTTCTTGGTCTGGTCAATACATTCATCTAAGTATTAATGAATCAATCGGTATAAAATATAATAAAGACAGTCACCCACAAAGGATGTAAGGCCAGCGGCCGTATCGAAAGATGGATGATAAATGGAAAGCCATTCGTAGCAATTGTCTGCGGTGGCTTTTTCTTTTTCGTTTTTTGGATATGTGGCCGCTAAGGAGCGATGAACTACACGGTCTTCATACGGAAGATAATAATAATCCTTAAAGCCACGTAATGGATGGCAGTATACATAATCTGAATCATCCTCGCCAGCAAAAACTGGTACGTGAAGGGTGCAAATGCGCCCCTCTAAGGCAAAGGTCATACCCTGGTGGTTCATAGTGACTGCGATCGGAAAATCGGTGGATAGTTCAAAAGAAAAATCATAAGCACTCGTTCGAGAAACCTGAAGGATCACGCCGTCTTTTCCATCGCGAAGTGCCGGAAACAGGAGAAGAATTGATAATTTTGTCAAGAGACAAAGGCCTTCTATGTTATGGAAAAGCAGATCTTCCCTGCATTTTTTGCAGTCTTCCTTTAAATCATCGCTTAATCGATCACAGATGACCGGGCGGGAAAGCGCCACAAAGTGTTGATAAGAGATAACTAAATCCTTACCGGAGATGTTGCTTTCGCGAGAAATCTTAAGTGCTGCCTCCACTTTTTTCTGGCGGCAGGATTGTAAATGTAGAACCCCCTTCATTCGGTGGGCGATTTTATATAAATCTACATGGGAGATGCCTGCAAAATGATCAAATTCAATGGCAAGTTCACACTGCTTTGCCTTTTTTGCTAAAAAAGGCATGAGAAAATAGCTTCCATAGTAAGTGATCATCGTATGAAGGTCGTGATTCTTTGTGAAAGCAAACAGAGCTTTTAAGATTTTATCATCTTCAAAGCCGGTTTCATTGAGCCACTGTGTGATAACAAAGCTTTCGTTGTCAAAATATCCGGCAGATAAGACAGAAATATGACTTTCTTCCGGGGTAAGGCCGGTTGCATCTAAGCACAAAAAGAAAGCCTTAGAAGGCAGCAGATGTGGCTCGTAGCGATATGAAGTTTGATTATTTACCTGTTCGCATATGATTTTCATGGTCTTATTATACAATGTGGTATGGGAAAATAAAATACAAATTATCGTACATTTGTTTGATTTTTTATGCTATACTAATATAGGTATTTTCTATTCTTTAAGGAGAAAAAAGACATGATCGCATTTGTGAAAGGAATATTAGAAGCCGTATATTCTGACGGCGTAATCATAGATCATCAAGGCATTGGCTTTGATATTAAGACACCGTATTTGATGGATCGTCTGCCAAGATGTGGCAGCGAGGTGAAACTATTTACTCATATGTATGTAAGAGAGGACGCGATAGGATTATTCGGTTTTCCTACGATGGAAGAATTAGAAGTGTTCCGTCTTCTGATTTCTGTGAATGGAATCGGGCCTAAGGCAGCGCTTGCCGTACTATCTACCATGACGGTGAAGGATTTAAAATTAGCGGTTATTTCGGATGACGTAAAAGCTATCACCAAGACCCCGGGCATTGGACCGAAAGGGGCAAAAAGACTGATTTTAGATTTGAAGGATAAATTAGTCATCGACGATGTGGAAGAGGATGATATGCCGCTTGATGATGTATTTGAGCCGGCTCGGGCAGATGCAGTAGCAGAAACTGCCCAGGCTTTAGTCAGTCTTGGATATTCAAATTCCGAAGCCTATGCAGCCATTAAAGGTGTTGAAGGCAAGGAAGAGATGGATGTTGAGACACTTCTTAAGGCAGCACTTAAGAAGATGGTATTTTAACTGGTATTTTACAGGAGAATGATATAGATGAAAGATCGCATTATAACTACAGAATTTGTGGAAGAGGACGTAACCATAGAAGGAAGTTTACGACCACAGCTCCTGTCAGAATACATTGGACAGGAAAGGGTTAAAAACAATTTAAAGATATTTATCGAGGCAGCAAAGAGTCGAGGAGAATCCTTAGACCATGTTTTATTATTTGGACCTCCCGGACTTGGAAAGACAACACTTGCAGGTATTGTGGCCAATGAGATGGGAACGAATCTAAAGATTACATCAGGACCTGCCATTGAAAAACCAGGTGAGCTGGCAGCAATTTTAAACAGCCTACAGGAGGGGGATGTGCTCTTTATTGACGAGATTCACCGATTGAATCGTCAGGTGGAAGAGACGATGTATCCGGCGATGGAGGATTTTGCAATCGATATCATCATTGGAAAAGGACAGGGAGCAAGATCTATCAGACTTGATCTCCCGAGATTTACCCTGATTGGCGCCACAACGAGAGCCGGAATGTTAACCGCGCCGCTTCGTGATCGTTTTGGAGTGGTCAACAGACTGGAATTTTATACAGAGAAGGAACTCTCTCGTATTGTGACTAGATCCTGCGAAGTTCTTGGCGTGGAAATTGATGAGAAGGGAGCAGCAGAAATTGCAAGAAGATCCCGTGGAACACCAAGACTTGCGAACCGTTTGTTAAAGAGAGTAAGAGATTTTGCCGAAGTTCAGTTTGATGGAAAAATCGATGAACTCGTTGCAAAAGTAGCATTAGACCGTTTAGAAGTGGACGCATTAGGACTTGATCAGGTAGACCGAAACATTTTACTCACCATGATTGAAAAGTTTGATGGAAGACCGGTAGGACTTGATACCTTAGCGGCAGCAATCAGTGAGGATGCAGGAACGATCGAGGATGTGTATGAACCATACCTCTTGCAGAATGGCCTAATTCAAAGAACCCCAAGAGGACGTATGGTAACAAAGCGAGCATATGAGCATTTTGGCATGAAGATGCCACAAGAATAGGAGAAGGCATGGCAAAGAACACCATTGAAGTTGTAATTAATAAAAAAGTATATTCTTTAAGCGGTGCAGAAAGTGAAGAGTATTTACAGCAGCTTGCCCGCTATATTGACCAGAAAACAAGAGAACTGGTGCGCTCCGGTGGATATGACAGACTTCCACAGGACTATCAGAACCTGCTTTTAGCTATCAACCTTGCAGATGATTATTTTAAATGTAAGGATGAGCTTGAGATGATGGACCGAGAAGCAGCACAGAGAGAACGCCAGCTTTACGAAATCAAGCATGAGATGATTGATGCCAAAATTCAGGCGGAATCCCTTGGGAAGATGGTTGCTGAGTACAAAAAATTAGTGCAGCAGCTTCAAAAAGAGGTAATCCGTTTAGAACAGAGGAAAGACGATGAGTAATTTAATCGAAGTATTGTCGCCGGCAGGCTCATTTGACTGTCTGAAAGCAGCCGTAGGCGCTGGTGCAGATGCCATCTATCGTGGCGGAAGTAAGTTCGGTGCAAGAGCATTTGCGGGGAATTTTGAGCAGGAAGAGCTTCTTCGTGGAATCGATTATGCACATTTACACGACCGCAGAATCTTTCTGACCATCAACACGCTTTTTAAAGAAGCGGAATTTGAAGAATTATATGATTATCTGCTGCCTTATTACAAAGAAGGCTTAGATGCGGTAATCGTTCAGGACGTTGGCGTGGCAAAATATGTGAAAGAAGCATTTCCTTTGATGGACCTGCACGCGAGCACGTAGATGACGGCAATGGGTGTGGAAAGTGCGAAGTTTTTAGAAGAGCTTGGCTTTGATCGTATTGTGCCGGCAAGAGAGCTTTCTCTTGAAGAAATTGCGCAGATCAAGGCAGAAACGAATTTGGAAATCGAGACATTTGTCCATGGGGCGTTGTGCTTTTCTTATTCCGGACAGTGTCTGATTTCTAGTATGCTCGGAGGAAGAAGTGGCAACAGAGGACGCTGTGCGCAGCCATGCAGACTTCCATATGAGCTTTATAAAGGCAGTCAGAAAATCAATAAAAAAGAGGAGCAGTATGTCTTAAGTCCGAAAGATATGTGTTCCATTGAGATTCTTCCTGACATTTTACGCGCAGGAACGAATTCCTTAAAAATTGAAGGACGTATGAAGAGACCACAGTATGTGGCGGCTGTCACGAGACAGTATCGCAGATATGTGGATCTTTTTTTGGAAAATCCAGATCATTATAGGGTCCAAAGTGAAGATTTTCAGGAATTGATGGAGCTTTATAACCGTGGTGGATTTACAAAGGGATATTATATTAAGCACAATGGCAAGGATATGATGTCTATGAAGCGTCCAAACCACATGGGTTACTATGTGGGCAAAATTGAAAGCATTAAGAAGAATCAGATTGGATTTACGGCCCAGACAGACATCCATAAAAAGGATATTTTAGAGATTTCTCTTGGAAGCCCGGCAAAGGAAGAAAAAGTGGAATTAACTTCTCCTGTGGATGGAAAAGCCGGAACAAAGATCTGGCTTAATGCGAATAAGCTTAAGCGATTACGTGCTGGGATGCCAATTTATCGAACCCGTAACGAAAGCTTAATAAATGAGATACAAAAAGAAACAATTGACATAGAAATAAAAGAAAATCTTAAGGGAAATATAAGATTCGAAATCGGAAAATCTGCTATGATTAGGTTAGCTTATAAGGATTTATCCGTAACAGTAGAAGGCGATATTGTTATGGAAGCCGAGAAGGCTCCAGTGACAAAAGAAAAGCTTCTTGGCAGACTGTTAAAGACAGGGAATACGCCATTTACTCTTGAAATCGATGAAGTAGTAATGGATAAGAATGCGTTCCTTCCTATGGGAGCAATCAATGCCTTAAGACGAGATGCACTTCTTGCTATGGAAGAGGTGATCATTTCCCGTGGGTATCGAAAAGAGTTTGACCTGCCTGTGAAGAACAATCCGGTTAAGCAAAAAGATACAGACACATGTTTTGAAAAAAGAATCCAGGAAGAAAACATTTGCTATGCGACGACCTTAGAACAGGCCAAAGCAGCTATGAAGATTCCTGATGTGGCAGCGATTTATCTGCAGGCAGAAAGCCTTCCTTTTGATAAATGGGACGATTTTTCAAAGAGATGTCACGAATATGGCAAAGAGATCTACTATTCTCTGCCACTCGTTTTTCATAAAAAAGCCCGTGAGGAATACAGAAATCATAAGGAACTTCTATGTTTGGGACAACAGGATGGTTTATTGATTCATACTCTGGATGAATATGCGATGCTTCATTTTATGGATTATCGCAAAAAACTTGTATTAGACAGCTCCTTGTATGTGTATCATAAGTCTTCGCTTGATTTTTACAAGAAGCATGTCAACTGTCCGGTAAGATGTATTCTGCCGGTTGAATTAAATGATGAAGAACTTAAAAAGCTTCACATAAAGGACGCCGATATGGTTGTGTATGGAAGACAGCCTTTGATGATTTCTGCACAGTGTCAGGTGAAAAATCATATGGGCTGCCAGAAAAAAGGGGAATTGCTCTTTTTGAAGGATCGAAGAGATGTCCGATTCCCAGTCAAAAACTTTTGCAAGTACTGTTATAATGTCATCTACAATGGTGCCTGCTTAAATCTGCTTGATTATGAAGAAGAACGTAAAAAAATCAATGCATACGGCTGTATCTATCGTTTTACGATCGAAACAGGAGATGAGGTGAAAGATATTTTATCCGGTCGTCTCCCAAATCAAAAATATACGAAAGGACATTTCAAAAGAGGAATTGAATAGGTAATTTGTATGGTTAGTTTGATTACAATCGTATCAAAATACGTGATTTTAATTTTATGTCTCATTTATACGTTATCTAGTTTTACCATTTATATTGGAAGAAAATCTGCATTACAGAAAACCGCCATTTTAGATAACCAGGTATGGTATCTCTTTGCGTTTCACTTTGTATGCTATTTTGTCCTGTTTATTCAGACGTGGGATTTGAATGTTTTGTTTTTCTTTGCCGCACAGATTATTTTCTTTGAGATGATTATGATCTTTTATCCAAGAATTTACCGGCATTGTTCGAGAAAGTTAGTAAATAATGTCTGCTTTTTGATGGGCATTGGTTTTATCATGCTGACAAGACTTTCCTTTTCCCTGGCAATTCGTCAGTTTGGAATTGTAGCAGTTACGTTTCTTCTTACGATGATCATCCCGCTGATGATTGAAAAGCTGTTTTTCTTAAATAAGCTTGGATGGTTTTATGCGGTCAGTGGATTTGCTGTATTAGCAACGGTATTTGTTTTTGGTACCAACAAGAACGGTGCAACCAACTGGATTAGCATTGGCGGAATTACATTCCAGCCATCGGAAGTAGCCAAAATTATCTTTGTATTCTTTATGGCAGCGATGCTTGCAAAGGCGAAGAATTTTAAGAATCTTTTAACCATTTCTGTCATTGCGGCTATGTACGTATGCGTATTAGTCGTGGAGAAGGACTTAGGTGCTGCGCTGATTTTCTTTGTGGTATATCTTACTATGGTATATGCGGCGACTGCGAAGTTTACTTATCTTCTCGCAGGAGTCGGCGGAGGATCTTTGGCATCAGTCATTGCATATTTTCTTTTTAACCATGTAAGAGTACGAGTGCTTGCCTGGAAAGATCCATTTGCAATGATTGATGGTGGCGGATATCAGGTATGCCAGTCCTTATTTGCCATTGGTACTGGAAGCTGGTTTGGACTTGGGTTAAATCAGGGAAGACCAACCGATATCCCGGTTTATGAATCTGACTTTATTTTCTCCGGAATCTGCGAAGAATTCGGTGTGTTATTTGGATTATGCGTGATTTTAATCTGCGTCAGCATCTTCCTTTCCTTTATGCAGATTTCCACTAAGATCAAAGGACTTTTCTATAAACTCCTTACCTTAGGATTTGGTGTGACTTTTATTTTCCAGGTATTATTAAATGTCGGTGGAGTAACGAAATTTATTCCATCCACAGGAGTTACTCTGCCGTTAGTAAGCTATGGTGGTAGCTCGGTTATTTGTACCTTGATCATGTTTTCCATTGTTCAGGGACTTTACATGCTTTCTAATCAGAAGGAGGAGGTGACAGAGGATGAGTTTGTTTCGGAAGAAGAATATGAAGACTACAGAGGATATGATCGATACAATGGACTCACCGGTGAGTCTGAATTCGACGACCAATAATGAAAATCTTGTCATCTATGAGACCGAAAAGGATGAACGAAGCCACAAAAAGAAAAAAAGAGCGAATCGTCAGATTATGCACATCACCTTTTTCTTTGTGCTCGTATTCTTAGGGCTCATTGCTTATATGATCAAGTTCACTTACCTTGATTCTCCTGCTATTATTGTCAATTCTCGCAATAAACGTCAGGCATCCTTTGCACAGAAAACCATCCGTGGAAAGATTTACAGCAGCGATGGAAAAGTACTTGCCCAGACAGAAGATGGCGGAACAGATTCCGAGCATCGAGTTTATCCTTATGGAAGAGAATTTGCGCATGTCGTAGGATATAACAAAAAAGGTATGTCCGGGCTTGAGAGCAAATATAATTATCAATTGTTAACCTCTAATTCCGGTCTTGGTACACAGATTAAGAATGCACTTTTAGATCACAATAATGAGGGTGACAGCTTATATACAACATTAAATACCCGTGTTCAGGAAGCAGCATATGATGCTCTAGGCAATCGTAAAGGCGCTGTTCTGGCAATTGAACCATCCACTGGTAAAATCCTTGCGATGGTATCAAAACCAGATTTTAACCCGAATGCGATTGAAGACAGCTGGGAAGAACTCAATACTTCCACGGGTTCTTCTTTGGTAAACCGTGCTACACAGGGATTGTATCCTCCGGGATCTACTTTTAAAATCATCACTGCAATTGAATATATGCGTGATCATAAAAACTATGAAGATTTCAGCTATACCTGTAATTCTACTATTACAAAAAATAGTGTAAAGGTAAGCTGTTATCATGGAAGCACTCATGGAAAAGTGAATTTAAGACAGGCGATTGCAAAATCCTGCAACACAGCATTTGTTGAATTAGGAAGCGATTTAAGTAAATCCAAGCTTCGAAAGCTTGCAGAGAATTTCCTGTTAAATCAGGATACCGGTGTGGATATTGCAAATAAGAAGAGCAGTATGAAGCTTTCTGCGAAAACGCAAAATTCCCAGATGCCACAGACCGTCATTGGACAGGGCGATACTTTGATGACTCCGCTTAACAATGCCTTGATTATGTGTGCCATTGCAAATGATGGAATCATCATGAAGCCTTACCTGGCAGAACGAATCGAAAGCGCCGGTGGCAATATCATCAAAGAATATTCTTCTACAGAATATCAGGAAGCAATCAGCAAAAAAGAAGCTGCAACCATGAAAGAGATGTTACAGGAAGTTATTGAGAACGGAACTGGATCTAGATTAAAGAATTCCCGTTACAGCGTGGCTGGTAAGACTGGATCAGCAGAATACAATTCTAATAAGGATTCTCATGCATGGTTTGTCGGAATGTCGAATGTTGAAAATCCGGACCTTGTAGTATGTGTTATTGTAGAAGGTGGCGGTGCTGGCGGAAGCACAGCAGCTCCAGTTGCAAAACAGGTTTTTGATGCTTACTACGACGCAGGGCTTGGAAGTATCGAATAACTACAAAAAAATACAATTAATAAAACTTTTATAAAATAATCGGTCAATCTATATAAAAAGGTGTTGTCAAGTGCTATACTATAATTAAGAAATACTTGGAACACAGGAGGTATTTTGCTATGACCGAAGCAATTAGCTGTGGCGGAGTAGTTATTTATCGAGGCAAGATTCTCTTACTCTATAAGAACTACAAACACAAGTATGAAGGCTGGGTGTTACCGAAAGGAACTGTTGAAGAGGGCGAAGAATTTCAGGAAACAGCCCTTCGAGAAGTGAAGGAAGAAACGGGCGCAGATGCTTCAATCATCAAGTATATTGGAAAGAGCCAGTATTCTTTCCGTACATATAATGATGTCATTGTAAAGGACGTGCATTGGTATCTGATGATGGGCAGAAGCTATTATTCCAAACCTCAGCGTGAAGAATATTTCATGGATTCTGGTTACTACAAGTATCACGAAGCCTATCATATGTTAAAATTCCCGAACGAACGCCAAATTCTTGAAGATGCATATCGAGAATATACAGAACTCAAGAAAAGTAATTTATGGGGAAACAAGAAGTATTATTAACGAAACACTAGAAAGCTTCAGAGCAGGACACTCTGAAGTTTTTCTAATTTAAGCAGGCAACTTTTGTTGCCGGTTTAAATTAAAAAAACTATAAAAAATATGCAAATAAAAAAAGGAATTTATCGATATTTGTAGAATTATATATTGTGGGGGAAACTCGGAAGTAAAAGGAGGTATAAGAGTATGTTCTATTCAGACGAAATAGTGGAAGAAGTACGAAGCAGTAATGATATTGTAGATGTGATTTCAAGCTATGTTTCTTTAAAGAAGAAGGGCAGCTCTTATTTTGGTTTATGTCCTTTTCACAACGAAAAATCTCCATCCTTCTCGGTAAGCAGGGACAAGCAGATGTATTATTGCTTTGGCTGCGGGGCTGGTGGAAGTGTCTATACTTTCTTGATGGAATATGAGAATATGACCTTCCCGGAAAGTATTCAGGAGCTGGCAAAGAGAGCTGGGATTGATCTGCCACAGCAGGAGATGTCAGCAGATGCGAGAAAAGAAGCCGATGAAAAAGCCAGACTTCGTGAGATGAATAAGCTTGCAGCAAAGTATTTTTATGTCTTACTTCAGAGAGAACGTGGCAAGAGAGGCCTTGAATATTTTGAAAAACGTGGCATAACAAAAGAGACCATCAGACATTGGGGACTTGGTTTTTCTGATATATACAGAGATGATCTGTATCAGTTTTTAAAAGCCAAAGGTTATACTGATGAAGAGATGAAGGACTCTGGTTTAGTATCCATTGATGAAAGACATGGCGGAAGTGATAAATTCTGGAATCGTGTTATGTTTCCGATCATGGATGTGAATAACCGTGTGATTGGCTTCGGCGGACGTGTCATGGGAGATGGTAATCCAAAGTATTTAAACTCTCAGGAAACCAGACTGTTTGATAAAAGCCGTAATCTTTATGGACTTAATTTTGCCAGAAAGAGTCGCAGAAAAGAGATTATTCTGTGTGAAGGGTATCTCGATGTCATTTCCATGCATCAGGCAGGATTTGATAATGCAGTCGCTTCTCTTGGAACCGCATTTACGCCGGGACATGGAATTTTATTAAAACGATATACGGATAAAGTGATTCTCTCCTTTGATAGTGATGAGGCAGGAATTCGCGCAGCAAACCGTGCAATTCCAATTTTAGAAGAAGCAGGATTATCTCTTCGTGTATTGAATTTAAGTCCGTATAAGGATCCGGATGAATTTATCAAGGCTGAGGGCGTAGAGGCGATGGAACAGCGAATCAGAGAAGCAAAAAGCAGCTTTATGTTCCAGATTGAGCAGATTGCAAAGCAGTTTAACCGCTCCGATCCTCAGGAAAAAACAAAGTGTGATCATGAGATGGCAAAAAAATTAGCAGAAATCGAAGATCCACTAGAACGTGCCAATTATATTGATGCAGTTGCCAGAGAATATATGATTTCCGGCAAGCAGTTAGATTCCCTTGTAACAAGCTACGGCATAGGAAACTATCAAAAGAAAAAAGAACCAGAGATGCCTGTGGCAAGACAAAATAAGAAGGAATCTGCACAAGAATCCAAAAGACAGCCACAAAAGCTTTTGCTTACCTGGTTAGTGAACGAACCTGTGTTATTTGAACGAACCGAAGGGATTATTTCACCAGAGGATTTCTTAGAACCGCTGTATCACAGTGTGGCATTATTGATGTACGAACAGTACGAACGAGACGGATTCGTCTCGCCGGCACCGATTATCAACCAGTTTATTGATTCAGAAGATCAAAAGAAAGTTGCCGGATTATTTAATACAAAATTAAAGTATGCACCGCTGCCTGAAGATAATAATAAGGCCATTACGGACGTCGTCCGCAAAGTAAAGCAGGCAAGCGTTGAATATAAGATGAGCCATTCCAATGATATTTTAGAGTGGCAGAATTTCATTAATGAAAAGGCGAATATCAGAAAAATTAAGATTGAGCTTTAGTAAGGAGAATATTGTAGGATGAAAAATACAGACGACAGAATGTTAGTATTTACTCAGAAACTTGAAGAACTTGTAGAATATGGCAAGAAGAATAAGAACATGATCGAATTCGAGCAGGTTCAGAAAATCTTTGAAGGATTTGAATTAACACCGGATTTAGAAGAATCCATCAGTGCTTATTTAGAAGAAAAAGGCATTGATATGCTCAAAATCACAGAAGAAGATGATGACCTTGCTGCAGAAGTAGAAGAAGAAAGCAATGAAGACATTGATCTTTATGTTCCAGATACAGTAAGCATCGAAGACCCAGTACGTATGTACTTAAAGGAAATTGGTAAAGTTCCACTTCTTAATGCAGAACAGGAAAAAGAACTTGCAAAAGCAATGGAAGCAGGGATCAAAGCACAGGAAGAAGTAGAACGTTTAGAAGAACTCATTTCCATGGCTACTGATGAACAGAAAGTAGTATATGAAGCAGATTTAGCAGCTGCAAAACGTCTTGTAAAAGAAGGCGAAGATTCCAAGAAAAAGCTTGCGGAAGCAAACCTTCGATTAGTAGTAAGTATCGCAAAGCGTTATGTTGGACGAGGTATGTTATTCCTTGATTTAATTCAGGAAGGAAACTTAGGTCTCATTAAAGCAGTTGAAAAGTTTGATTATGATAAAGGATTTAAGTTCTCCACCTATGCTACATGGTGGATCCGCCAGGCAATTACAAGAGCAATTGCTGACCAGGCTAGAACAATCCGTATCCCAGTACATATGGTTGAGACAATCAACAAACTCATCCGCGTTTCAAGACAGTTACTTCAGGAACTTGGTCGTGAACCGACGCCAGAAGAGATTGCAGAAGAGCTTGATATGCCAGTAGAAAGAGTACGTGAGATCCTTAAGATTTCTCAGGAACCAGTTTCTCTTGAAACACCAATCGGTGAAGAGGAAGATAGTCATCTTGGTGACTTCATCCAGGATGATAATGTTCCAGTACCTGCTGAGGCTGCTGCAGCTACACTTCTGAAAGAACAGTTGAATGAAGTACTTGATACTTTGACAGAAAGAGAACAGAAAGTATTATGCTTACGTTTTGGTTTAGAAGACGGACGTGCACGTACTCTTGAAGAAGTTGGTAAAGAATTCAATGTAACAAGAGAACGTATCCGTCAGATCGAAGCAAAAGCGTTAAGAAAATTACGTCATCCAAGCCGCAGCCGTAAATTAAAAGACTACTTAGACTAGGATTTTGCTTTATGGAATTATCAAAACGTTTGACGATGATCGCAGATCTGGTAAGTCCCTGCGACTGTATGGCCGACATTGGGACAGACCATGGATTTATCCCGATCAAGCTAGTCAAAGAAGGCAGATGTAAGCATGCCTTTGCTATGGACGTAGGAGTTGGGCCACTAGAACGTGCAAAAGAGCATATCAAAAGTCACGGCTTAGAAGAACGCATCGAATGTCGACTTTCAGATGGCTATGAAAAATTAGAAGCTGAAGAAGCAGATAGTACGGTTATTGCCGGTATGGGTGGAGATCTCATGGTGCGTATCTTATCGGCAGGCTTAAAAAGAGACGTTCTTACGAAGGAATTGATTCTTTCTCCACACTCTGAATGGCATAAAGTGAGAGAGTTCTTACGTTTGCACGGGTATAAGACCGAAAAAGAGGCTATGGTATGGGAAGATCGCAAATATTATGTGGCGATCAAGGCAAAAAAAGCAGAAAGTACAGATGTTTCTGACCCGGTGGAGGATGCATTTGGCACTTATTTATTAGAAGAGAAGAATGAAGTATTAAAAGACTACTTATTATTCTTAAAAAATCGCTATGAAAAAATTCTGGCAAATTTAGAAAAAATTGATTCTGACTCAGCTGCAAAGAGCAGATTAGAGAATATCGGCCAGTTAGAACTGGTGAAAGGAGCTTTGTCTCGTTATGAAAATGTTTGAGTTAATGGAGCTTCTTGAAAGCTTTGCTCCACAAAGATATGCCTGCTCCTGGGATAATGTGGGACTTTTGGTAGGCCGAAAAGATCAGGAGATTAAAAAAGTAATCGTTGCACTTGATGCAACGAATGATGTGGTGGCTCGTGCCATCGAAGAAAAAGCAGATTTGATCATTACCCATCATCCGATGATCTTTTCTTCCATGAAGAGAGTCAATGACGACGGATTTCTTGGAACAAAGATTATGGATTTAGTGGAACATCACATTGCTGAATTTGCAATGCACACAAACTTTGATGTAATCGGTATGGCCGATTTAGCTGGCAGATATCTTGGCTTTCCAGAGGATGCCGAAGTCTTTGAAGTGACAGAATGCGTTGATGGAAAAGAAGAAGGGATTGGCCGAATGGCAGATCTTGAATGTGAGATGACCTTAGCAGAATGCGCAGAGTTTGTAAAAAAAGCCTTAAAGCTTGAACAGGTTCTCGTTTTCGGAAATGAAAAGAAGATGGTAAAAAAAGCCGTTATTTCTCCAGGGTCCGGAAGAAGTATGTTTGAGTTAGCAGCCGAAAAAGGGGCTGATGTTCTCATTACTGGTGACATCGGTCATCATGAAGGACTCGATGCCATGGATATGGGACTTACGATTATTGAAGCAGGCCATTATGGCACAGAATATATTTTTATTGATTATGTGACGGATTTCCTCAAAGAGCATACGAATCTTGAGGTGATTCCGGTGAAATCCGGAAGTCCGTACAAAGTGATTTAACAAGTATTTTAGAAAAAAACAGGAGGGTGCTATGCGAAATGTAAAAGTTGCAGGAAGAAGCTATCAGATTGATGAAGAGATGACCTATGATGAATTAAGAGCAGAGATTGGCCTTCCTGATACAATTATGCTTGCGGAATCTAATTATCAGCTTCGCGAACTGAATCAGAAGATATCCGATGGCGATGATATCACCTTTATGGATATCTATTATGCTCCAGCTTATCGTACGTATATGCGAAGCGCGAACCTATTATTTTACACTGCAATTTATGATTTGTTAGGCAATCAGGGTGTAAATCAGGTCATTCTTCGTCACAATTTAGAGAATGCCTTTTATTATGAATATGCACTAGAAGATTGTCCGCTAACTTGCGAGATGGTTGCTAAGATAGAAAGCTGCATGAGAGATATGGTAGAAAAAGATCTTCCAATCAGAAAATTCAGCATGTCTACTGACCAGGCTATAAACTATTTCAAAGAGACGGGCAGAGAAGATAAAGTAAAGCTGTTTAAATACCGCAGAAACTCCAGAACCAATGTCTATCAGATTGGTGCCTACATGGACTATTATTACGGCTATATGGTGCCAAATACGGGCCGTATTAAGAACTTTTCCATAAAGAAAGAGGATAAATATATTGTCATGACGCTTCCAAAGAAATTTACTCTCGAGGATGTGAATGATATCAAGCCACAGCCTAAGCTTTTAAATGTATTAGACCTTTCGAAGCGCTGGTCAAAAACCTTAGAAGTTGCATATGTGGGTGATATCAATAATAAGATCACAAATGGCGACATACATGAGCTCGTATTAATACAGGAAGCTCTCCAGGAAAACTTTTTAAGCAGGATTGCTGACAGAATTATTGAAGGAGATAAGCAGATTGTCCTGATTGCGGGACCATCCTCCTCCGGTAAGACAACATTTTCTAACCGACTTTCCATTCAGCTTAAGATTCATGGTCTGCATCCACATCCAATTGCATTAGATGACTTTTTTGTGGATCGTGAGAAGTGTCCAAAGCTTCCAAATGGCGAATATGATTTTGAGAGTATCGAATGTGAAAACATTGAGCTGTTCCAGGAATGCATGAATGGATTACTTAGCGGCGAAGAAGTTGTTATGCCATACTATGATTTCATCGAAGGAAAGAGCATGCGTCATTCCAAACCATTAAAGATTGGTCCTAAGGATGTACTCATCATTGAAGGAATTCATGGATTAAATCCAAAGATGAGTGCTATGCTTCCAGAAGAAAGCATTTATAAGATTTATGTGAGTGCATTGTCTATGTTAAGCATCGACCTTCATAACCAGATTCAATCCACCGATGGCAGATTGCTTCGCCGTATCGTAAGAGATGCGAGACTTCGTGGTCATGATGCACGTGGAACGATCAAGCGCTGGCCATCTGTATTAGATGGAGAAGAAGCGAATATCCTTCCATATCAGGAAGAAGCAGATGTGATGTACAATTCTTCACAGGTTTATGAGCTGGCAGTTTTAAAACAGTATGTAGAACCACTATTATTTGCAATTCCAAGGAATTGTCCGGAACACAAGGAAGCGAAACGTCTTTTGAAGTTTTTAGATTATTTCTTAAATATTGACGATAATGATATTCCTATGCATTCCATTGTTAGAGAATTTATTGGTGGAGGCTGCTTCAAGGTATAAAATGCTCTTGTAACAGGCTTTTACTTATGATAAAATGTTTATTCGAGTCAGACAAATGGTCGCGCCGGTTTTTACCGGTGAGGAAAGTCCGGGCTTCACAGGGCAGGATGCCGGATAACGTCCGGTGGGAGTGATCCCAAGGCCAGTGCAACAGAGATATACCGCGTAAGCATCCATTGCTTACGTAAGGGTGGAAAGGCGAGGTAAGAGCTCACCGCCTGGCTGGTAACAGGCAGGGCACATGTAAACCCCATCCGAAGCAAGACCAAAACGAAAACGATGGCTTGCCCGGCTAGTTTTCAGGTGGGTCGCTTGAGCTTACTGGCGACAGTAAGTCGAGACAGATGATCATTCAACGACATAACCCGGCTTATCGTCTGGCTCTGATAGTGCGAAAGCACACATAGAACTGACTATCTTTTATTTGCTGATTGAGATAGAAGAACATACGTGAAAAAAACTACATGTCCGTCAACGTTAGACGGACATGCAGTTTATATTCGAAAACAAAAACACCGAAGATGAGATCGAGCTTCTCGCCAATGCTTTCGTAAATATTAATAATTATTTTCTTCAATAACCACGTTAACAGCTTTTACAAGACCTTCGTCGGATTTGTTCGCTGCAGCACCGTATTTCTGTTCAGAGAAGCGGTCTGGAAGGATGGTTAAGGAATCATCTAAGTAACCGTTTAAGATGCTTGTATCAACGGCAAATGCGTCGATTTCGCCCTTCTTTAATGCTTTATAAAGCTCTGGATAAGTCGCAAAGTTCATAAAACGAGGGGAGATTTCGTAGTCGTTCTGGTCGATGTAAGCAAGCATGTGAGTTCTTGTATCAGCGCTCTGAGCTACGCCGACATTCTTGCCATCTAAGTTTGTGATGGAAGTGATGGCATCAGATCCTAAGCTTTCTGTATCGGCTTTGGATTTTTTAACCATGATACCGATATAGTCGGAATAATAGGAATCAGAGAATGCAAACATCTCTTTACGTTCATCCGTAATTGTGAAAGTAGCAATTACTAAGTCAACCGTATCTTCCACTAATAAAGTAGAACGGTTTTCAACAGTTGCCTGAACAAATTCTACAAGATTCTGGGATTTTGCTTCATCTACAGTAGTATCAAAGATTTTTGCAGCAATCTGATAGGAAAGATCAATCTCTTTACCAGAGTATTCTTTTGTTTCCTTATCGTAATAACCAAAGCCAGGAACGTCAGTTTTAACACCAACGATTAACTGTCCACGGTCGATGATTGCCTGAATATCGTCTGTAATCTCAATGGAATAATCTTTTTCACCGGAAGCAGCATCCTTAGAATCAGCCTCGTCTTTTGAAGAGGAGCATCCTGTAAGCATGGAAACTGCAAATACCAGAACAAGCATCAATGCAAAGAGACGACGGAATTTCATGTTATTCATAGGAGCACCTCCTATTCATCATCATCGCTGTTAGAATCAGAGTTGAATATGTCTTTGTCGAAGGATTTGTCCTGGAATGCAACGATTGTTGTACAAACAGCATCACCAGTGATATTAACAGCTGTACGAGTCATATCGAGGATTCGGTCGATACCCATGATTAAAGCGATACCTTCTACAGGAAGACCTACAGAAGCAAATACCATGGATAATGTGATAAGACCTACACCAGGAACACCGGCTGTACCGATACTAGCTAATGTAGCAGTTGCGATTACTGTTAAGAAACCAGTCATACCTAAATGGATACCGTATACCTGGGAAGCAAATACTACGGCAACACCCTGCATGATTGCTGTACCGTCCATGTTGATGGTAGCACCAAGAGGGATTGTGAAAGAAGAAATCTTTTTGGAAACACCGATTTTTTCTGTTAATGTTTCGATGGATAATGGAATAGTTGCATTAGAAGTAGCTGTAGAGAATGCGAACATCATTACAGGGAAGAACTTCTTAAGGAACTTGAATGGGTTTAATCTTGTAAAGATGAAAAGTAATGCCATGTAAACAACGAGACACTGAACAGCTAAAGCACCGAATACAGTTGCCATGTATTTTAACATTGGGATAAATGCATCAAAACCAACCTGACAGAATGTTCTTGCAATAAGAGAGAATACACCGATAGGTGCAACCTTCATAACTAAGACTGTCATTTCCATCATTAAGTCATTAAACTGAGCGAAGAAGGAAGATACAACGTCTGCTTTTTCACCCATTTTTGCAAGAAGGATACCAACGATCATAGCGAATAAGATGATCTGTAACATGTTACCTTCTGCAAGACCACCGATAGGGTTCTTAGGAATGATATTAAGTAATGTGTCAGCAAATGATGTTGCTTCAGCGATTGTAGCATCACCAGCCTGTACGGAAGAAATATCAAGACCACGTCCAGGATTTGTAAGAGTAGCTAAACCTAAAGCAACGGAAATAGCTAAAGCAGTTGTACAAAGGTAGAATACAAGTGTTTTGATACCTACCTTACCAAGAGTTTTTGTATCACCGATTGCGGAAGAACCACAAACGAGGGAACAAAATACTAAAGGTACAACGAGCATCTGCATGAGACGGATGAAGCCCTGTCCACATACATAGAAGATACCATCAACGATAATTGTATCTCTTAAGTATCCGGCAGGCATTGCATAGTGGAGAACTGCACCAAATAATGCACCGCAAACAAGAGCGATTAAGATTATGGTGGTGAGGCCCAGTTTTTTCTTTTCTTTCTGCATATTTTAACCTCCTATATAATATATAATTATTTTTTAATGCTCTGCATATATTCAGCAAGTGCAATTTCCCAGTTTGGCATTTCGTATGCACCTGTTAATTTAAGCATCATGTTGTCTAAGATTGTATAACGGCTGCGGTTTGCAATACCAGTATCCATAGCAGTAGCAAGTACTGGTTCAACGGTTACTTTATCACTTAATCCAGCGTATTCAATAATCTTTCTTGCAAACTGATAACGGCTTACTACACCTTCACAGGAAGCATGGAATACACCATATTCATTTGTTTCGATTAATTTTAAGATACATTTGGAAAGTTCAGCAGCACTTGTTGGGCAAGAGAACTGATCGTTAGGAATCTGAATTACAGATTCTGTTTTTGCACGATCTAATAACTTGGAAACATAGCAGTTAGGGGCACTTCCGTAAACCCAGGAACTTCTAACGATGATGTGTTTTGGAGTTAATTCACGTACTAAGTTTTCTCCTGCTAATTTAGATTTACCATATACTGTGTATGGATTTACAGGTTCGAATTCATTCAATGCATTTGGGGATTTGCCGTCAAATACATCGTCAGTGGATACCTGAATGAATTTTGCGCCGATAGACTGAGCAGCTGCAGCTAAGTTTCTTGCACCAATTGCATTGATGCGGAAAGCTTCGTATGGATTTTCTTCACAATAAGTAAGATCAGTAATACCTGCACAGTTAACGATTACATTTGGACGATAAACCTTAACATAAGAGTTAACATCTTCAACAACAGAGATGTCTAAATCTTTGTCAGAGGTATATACGCTGTAGCCTTTTGCTTTTGCAAGTTTGCGAAGAGCTCTACCAACTCTGCCTTTTGATCCGGTAATCCAGATTTTTGTTTTTGTCATTTTTTTATCCTCCTTTTTAAAGTAAAAATGGCCTTGTACCATGAGGGTATAAGACCAGCTTCTTTGCCATGGGCTATTTGTTTTGTAAAGCTTGAAAAATTACAGAAAACTATCTATAATTGTTTCGGCACTAAATAAATTATATTCATAACATACATAATACTACAAAAAGATACAAAAGGAAACACTATGAACACACAATTATCGTTAAAATATAAAAGAATTTTTATGCATGCTTTTATGGTTGGACTCTTAGGCCAGCTTTATGTTATGCTAGACCCTGCAGAACCATTTTTTGTCACCATTTTTGGTGTGGCGCTGCTTGGATATTTCATATTACATATGCAGGATATTCAGGAATATCTGATACTTCCAATTGTATCCGGTCTTTTTGTAGTTGCATTTCGAATGATCTTTGACTTTATCTTTCATTTGGCACCGAATACCATTGTTTTAGCGGAAACAGCCTTTGTCTATTATTTATGCTATGGTATTCTGGCTGTGCTCCTTCTTCCTTTGGTTAAATCGTTTAAGAGTTCTCACAAACGGGAATATCTGATTCTTAGCATCGGAATGCTTGATTTTTTCAGTAATATGGTGGAACGGTTTTTCTTTTCCGATGATCTGCATATCTCCATTCAGGAATTGATCATCATTGCGATTATTAGAAGCTTTCTTATTTGGGCGTTTGATCTTATTATGGAGCGACAGAGAATGCTTACCATCCGAGAGGAACATGAAAAGCGTTATGCAAGACTTAATGATTTCTTAGTCAATATTTATTCGGAAGTATTCTATTTGAAAAAATCGCAGGCAGACTTAGAACATGCAATGAAAGAGGCGCATAGAATCTATGATGAAAGCCAGAATCCGGATGCACTAAATCTTGCGATTGCCATTCATGAAATTAAAAAAGATTACTACCGTTTGGTCAGTGGACTTTCTAATCTGGTGGATAATGTCGATGACAACCACAGGATGTCGGTAAGAGACATTTTTGCAATTATAGAAGAAAATATGGAACATCAGAAAAAGGACAGTGGAAAAGATATTACACTTAATTTTATTTGTTATAAGGATGGAATTATTGACCAATGTTATGATATATTTATAGTGGTGAACAATCTGATTGTAAATGCAATGGATGCCTGTGGGGAAAAAGGCAGAATCCTCGTAACTTATGAATCTAATGGTGACTATGATATTTTCACCGTAATAGATAATGGAAGTGGAATGGAAGAGGAGGTAAAAGAGTGTATCTTTCTTCCAGGTTTTTCTACGAAATTTGATCCACATACCGGAGAGATGTCAAGTGGTATTGGGCTGTGTCACGTAAAGGATGTGGTTACAAAAAGAGGCGGCGATATTTTGTGTACCTCTCAGATTGGGAAAGGAACGGAATTTGTCATTTCCTTTCCAAAAACAATTTAAGGAGAAGAGAAACTATGAATTTTGTGATTATTGATGATGATAAGAGCATTCGCACAATTCTTGGCATGCTGATTAGACAAGCAGAATTGGGGAACGTTGTCGCTCAGCTTGAAAGTGGGGAGAATGCGGTGGATGATGTTATGTTTTATCATCCTGACATTTTGCTCGTCGATCTTTTGCTGCCAGGCAAAGATGGAGTGCAGATTGTGACAGAGCTCGTTTCAAGAGGCTTTAAAGGAAAGATTATTATGATCTCCTGCGTGGAAGATACAGAGATGGTATCAAAAGCGTATGAAGCAGGGGTTATGTTTTATATTAATAAACCAATCAATGCAATCGAGACAACAACCGTACTTACGAATGTAAAACATATGATTGAATTAGAAGAATCCATGTATAAGATTCGTAACGTATTATTTGAAACGGAAACTTCTCAGACACCAAAACCAAGCTCTGGCAATCATGACCTCGGTAACAAGATTGACAAAGTATTTTCTGATATTGGGCTGATTGGTCTTTCCGGTACGGATGAAATCCGCGAGGTTCTCCTTGAGATTTATCGCATCCAGAAGATGGAACATCACAAATCCTACCGATTAAAGGATATTTATGCGAAGATTGTAAAGGATAAATACGGAGAAGAAGGTGCGGATATCAACCAGAAGAATATGGAACAGCGCATTAGACGTGCCATCCAGAAAGCTTTAGCGAATTTAGCAGAGATTGGCTGCGAGGATTATTACGATCCGGTATTTACCCGTTATGCGAACATTTTATTTGATTTTAAGCAGGTCCGTCAGGAGATGGCTCACATTAAGGATCCGGAAACCTATGCGGGTAAGGTAAATACAAAGAAATTCATGGAAGGTATTCTTACAAAGATTGATAAGTAATCAATAAGTAAGAGAAGAGAAAAGATGATGGAATCAACATTAGAAAGAACCTGGGCAGAGATTGATCTTGACAAGGTCGTCCATAATTATAGAACCTTAAAGGCAAGAATCGGCGAAAACTGCAAGTTTTTAGGCGTGGTAAAAGCGGATTCCTATGGAAGTGGCTCCATTCCGGTAAGCAAAGTGCTTCAGGAAGAGGGCGCAGATTATCTGGCTGTCAGCAGCATTGATGAAGCCATTGAGCTTCGCAAGCATGATATCACACTTCCAATTTTAATCCTTGGTCATACTCCAAAGGAAGAAGTGAAAAATCTCATCAAATATCAGATTACACAGGCTGTATCCTGCATAGAAGATGCTTATGATTACAGTGAAGAAGCAGGAAAAGCAAATGGTACCTTAACCATTCACATCAAAGCAGACACTGGGATGTCCCGTATCGGTTTTTTATGTAATGATGAAGAATTAGATGCATCTGTGAACCAGATTGTGGAAGCGATGGCACTTCCTGGTCTTTTGACCGAAGGTATTTTTACTCACCTGGCAGTTTCTGATGAACCTGGAGAATTCTGCAAAGATTATACAAACCATCAGATTGCAAACTTTAAAGAAGCAATCGTTAAAGCAGAAGCACGTTCCGGCAAGAAATTTGCCATCAGACATTGTGCAAATACAGGTGGTGTTGCCAGATATCCGGAAACCTGGCTTGATTTTGATATGGTAAGACCAGGGCTGTTATTATATGGTTACGGCGAATTTGCCGAAGAACTTGGTTTAAAACCAGTCATGGCTTTAAAGAGCAAGGTGTATGGCATCAAACATTATCCAGCGGATACAAGAATCAGTTATGGCGGTATCTTTACAACAAAAAGACCAACCAGAATGGGTATCATTCCATATGGCTATGCAGATGGATTTTTCCGCTGTCTTTCTAACCGTGTGGAAGTCTATACAGAGTCTGGTCTGGTAAATCAGCGTGGCAAGATCTGCATGGATATGTGCATGATCGACTTGACAGACGTTCCTGAAGTTGGCGAAGGAAGCACAGTTGAGATTTTTGGTAATCTCCAGTCCATTAATGATATTGCGGCACTTGCAGGCACGATTCCTTATGAAATTGCCTGTGCAGTCAGCAAGCGTGTTCCACGTATTTATTATCGTAATGGGGAAATTGTTGGCAAAGAATTGATGTTACGTGGATAAGTTGACGCACAATAACCTATCTGATAAAATAATATATTGTGATATAAGACAGTTCGCTTGTACCATCCTGTCTATAAATAAAACCAGGACTACGTAATGGATTTTATAGTGGGGCAAGCATGTATGCTTGCCCCATTTTTTCCACTAAAAGGAGAAGATTTAGATGTATATTTTAAAAACACAGAAAGAATTTGATGCGGCGCATTTCTTAAAGGGTTATGACGGCAAATGCAGCAACATCCACGGACATCGCTGGAAGGTCGTTGCAGAAGTTGGCAGTGAAACTTTACAAAGCGAAGGCAACACTCGCGGAATGGTTGTGGATTTTTCTGAACTAAAAAATGATTTAAAAGCAATGGTTGATTGCTTTGATCATAAATTGATTATCGAAACAGGAAGCTTAAAAGAAAGCACGATGGCTGCACTTATGGACGAAGCATTTGCTATCATCGAACTTCCGATGCGTCCGACGGCAGAAAACTTTGCCAAGTATTTTTACGACGAGTTAAAGAAACTTGGATACATGGTTGTCTCCATGACCGTCTATGAAACACCAAAAAACTGTGCAACCTACAGGGAGATGTTCTAAGATGGCGACATATAAAGTTGTAGAAACCTTCTTAAGCATCAATGGGGAAGGACGAAAGGCTGGTCAGTTAGCTACTTTTGTGCGCATGAAAGGGTGCAATTTAAACTGCGCTTACTGTGATACAAAGTGGGCGAATGAGGCGGATGCGTCCTTTACGGAGATGACAAAAGAAGAAATTAAGGCCGTTGTGGTAGCAAATGGTGCGAAGAACGTAACTTTAACCGGCGGGGAGCCGCTTTTACGAGAAGGCATTGATGAATTATTAGAAGAGTTATTGACGATTCCCGGTCTTACAATTGAAATTGAGACAAATGGTTCCGTCGATGTTCGTCCGTACTTAATTTACGGGGACAGGGTGACGATGACCTTAGATTATAAATTAGGAGCAAGTGAGATGGAGCATCTCATGTTTGAACCGAACTTTGACGCTGTGCGTGAATGTGATACCGTAAAATTTGTATCAGGAAGTATCAAAGATTTAGAGCGTGCAGTGGAAGTGATGAATACACATAGTCTCATCGGAAGATGTGGCTGTTATTTAAGCCCTGTGTTTGGCAGCATCACACCTGCTGACATGGTGGAATTTATGAAGGATAAAATGTTAAATGGAGTAAATCTTCAGATTCAGATGCACAAAGTCATCTGGGATCCTGAGGAGAAAGGAGTATAAGATGGCAATTGACAGTGCAGCAATCAAAGAACATATTCGTGGCATCTTAATTGCGCTCGGTGACGATCCGGACCGTGAAGGCTTAAAGGAAACACCGGACCGCGTGGCAAGAATGTACCAGGAAGTATTTGAAGGCATGAACTATACGAATGATGAAATCGCGCAGATGTTTGGCAAGGTATTTTTTGAAGATACGACCGACAAAGGCACGAATGACATCGTATTAGTAAAAGATATTGAGATTTTTTCTTACTGTGAGCACCATATGGCGCTGATGTATGATATGAAGGTTTCGGTTGCCTATACTCCTGCAGATAAAGTGATTGGACTTAGCAAAATCGCAAGAATTGCAGAGATGGTTGGAAAGCGTCTCCAGATTCAGGAACGCATCGGAAGTGATATTGCAGAAATTATTTCTAAGGTAACTGGCTCAGCAAATGTTGCCGTTATGATTGAAGGCTGTCACAGCTGTATGACGGCTCGCGGCGTGAAAAAGCCTGGTTCAAAAACTTATACAGCAACGATGAGAGGAAGATTTGATACCGATCCTGCTCTTTTGAATAAATTAATGATGATGGTAAATCACTAAAAGGAGATTCGTATGGCAAAACATAATAAAGCTGTGGTCGTATTTTCCGGTGGACAGGATTCGACAACCTGTTTATTCTGGGCAATGAAGAAATATGACGAAGTAATCGCAATTTCGTTTGATTACGGCCAGAGACATGTACTTGAACTTGAGTGTGCCAAAGATATTGCGAAAAAATATGGCGTAGAGCATCACATCTTAGATATGAGCCTGCTTGGACAGTTAGCGCCAAACAGCCTTACAAGAACGGATATGGAAGTGGATCATGATGCGCCGGAAGTTGGCACTCCAAACACTTTTGTGGATGGAAGAAATATGATATTTTTAACCTTTGCAGCAGTATTTGCAAAGCAGAGAGACATCCATGTATTAGTAACGGGTGTATCTCAGAGCGATTTTTCCGGTTATCCGGACTGTCGTGATGTATTTATCAAATCGTTAAATGCGTCCTTAACGCTTGCAATGGACTATGAATTTGATATCATCACTCCGATGATGTGGATTGATAAGAAGGAAACCTGGGCAATGGCAGATGAACTTGGGGTACTTGATATTATCCGTAATGAGACCCTTACCTGCTACAATGGTGTTCTTGGAGATGGATGCGGGGACTGCCCGGCCTGCAAGTTAAGAAGAAGAGGCTTAGAGCAGTATTTATCGACAAAAGAATAAGAAACGAGGAAAGATGAGAATGAAAAAGCAGATGGTAACATTTGCCCTTGCAGCAGTACTTGCGTGCTCCCTTTGCGCATGTGGCGGTTCTGATGGCAAGGATGCAAAGAAAGAAGAGACAAAGCAGGAAACAGCTGCGAAAGATGAAGCAAAACAGGAAGTAAAATATGTAGCTACCAAGCAGGAAATCACTTACGAAGGCGGCACGAATGATGGTATTACGGTGACTTATGATTATACCTACAATGATAAAGGTGTTCAGATGTCTATGAAGCAGAGCGCAGTTGATAAAGATGGCAAAGCTTTATCCGAAGGCTATGGTAACAGTGATTATGAGCTCAAGGAAGAAAAGGGTGCATACAAGATGTATCCAGCCGGCAGCAAGGAAGCAACTGCTACTTATACTTATGATGAGGAAGGCAGAAGAAGCACTGTAGAAAGTACAGATTCTAACGGCAATCCTACAACCACAAAGTATGAATATCAGGATAACGGAAAGCTTGATAAGGTTGTTACAAAGGATAAAGATGGCAATGAAGTAAAAGTGCTTACTTATGATAATGCGGATGAGTATGAAACAAACTTCCTTTGCAAGACAGAATATGACGGCCAGGTAGAACGTGAATATAAGAAAAAATATGACGCTGAAAATGGAGTAGTTACTTATATTCTGACAAAGGGTCAGCAGGACTATTACGCATATCAGGTAGTATTTATTCTTCATGGAGATAAAGGTGTAGATACCGTAGAACAGTATGATAAGGATGGCAATATCTTATCTAAGTCCACCAGCAAATGGGATGAAAAGATCGGACATATCGTAGAATCTTATATGGAAAATAATAAAGGAATGAAATCTACAACCGTTACTACTTGGGAAGAATTAAAATAACGTTAAAAAAGTGTGCTTCGCTTTGGTGCGAAGCACACTTTTTATTCTTTTACTAATCTGTTTCCGGTAAAATTACTGATGCAGTGAAGCATCTCTTCATCCGGGTCAAATAATAGACAATGAAGCTTTTCATCTTTTTTTAAGAGAATCGCATAAGTCTTAGATTCATCAACAAGCGGTGAATAGATATAAAAATGATCCGGTTTGACATCCGCAATTTTTGAAGAATTTTTCGGTGCAATGATATCTGCATCGATGACTAGATTAATGGAGATGACATTCTCTCTTCCCTGACCGTTTCTGATTGTACTGAACGTAAGATTCTGGTTGTGCAATTCGTAATCATAATCCAGTTCAATCTTTTTGAAATATAAGCGGTCGATCAAAATCCAGACAACCAGAGCGATCAAGGAAGCAAGATAACCGATGAAGAAGGCTCCAAGCATCATGAATGCAAACATGATGACGATGGAAATGATTCTCATGGTTTTGTCACCTTTTGTCATTCTCCTTTGTACAATTTGTTCGTAAATAATATCATGCATTATCCTTTTACACCACCAACTGTAAGACCGCCAATGATATGTTTAGATAAGATTAAATAAACAACAATAACTGGTGCGATGGAGAAGAGGATCATTACGTAAACCTGG
The DNA here is from genome assembly GCA_024403555.1 of Lachnospiraceae bacterium. Classification (GTDB taxonomy): domain Bacteria; phylum Bacillota; class Clostridia; order Lachnospirales; family Lachnospiraceae; genus Fimousia. The sequence goes on from JAKSRP010000012.1 coordinate 42,491, forward strand.
CCCATATCGAACTTTAAGAAGTCTGCGGAACGAAGCTGAGCAATTAAGATTGGTAATGTCTTCATTCTGTCTTTGTGAAGGACAAGTGCTGGTACGAAGTAATTGTTCCAGCTTGCAACGAATGAGAAAATAGCCTGAACAGCGATTGCCGGTTTCATCAGTGGAAGGGCAATGGTGTTAAAGGTTCTGAATTCGCTTGCGCCATCAATTCTGGCTGCCTCAATTAAGGAATGAGGTAAGCTAGAGTCCATGTACTGTTTCATATAGAAGAAAACAGCAGGAGCGGCAATGGATGGAAGTACTAATGGAAGATAGGAATCCATCAAGCCGGCATTAGAAATCATCTGGACGAAACCTAAAGCGGTAACCTGAGTAGGAATGGTCATGATTCCAAGGATAAATGTGAAAATAAGCTTTCTGCCTTTGAAACGATATGCATGGATTGCATAAGCAGTCATAGTAGAGAAATATACGCTTAAGGTAGCAGAAAGAGTTGCGATTACGATACTGTTAATCATACCTCGAACGATTGGAAGACCGGAGGTATCTCTAAGATTGATAAAGTTCTTAATCAGGTAAGTACTTGGAATTGGTGTGAAACCAGCTGTTAACTCGCCACGAGAACGAGTGGAGTTGATGATTAAGATGTAGAACCATACGAGACACATCACACACATCATTGCTAAAACAATATAAGAAATGGTACGTCTGACACCAATTGGAAGACCTTTATTTAAGCCTTGTTCTGTTTTTCTCATAGATGAATCCTCCTTTCTAATATTCTTCCTCTCCATGTCCCTGCATCTTAAATACGATAAAGCTTAAGATACCGGTAATGAAGAACATGAGAACGGAAATGGCACCTGCCATACCGTAGTTTTTACTGAATAACTGACGGTTGAGCCACATGATTAAAGTCATAGTGGAACGAACCGGATTACCTTTACCATTTGTTAGTTACGGTGGAAGTTCTTTAATTACAAATTTTATTTGTGTAGGAATCTTACTTAATATTAGCAGTAAAAGACAAAAAACAATATTTGTTAAATAGAAAGGTTATGTGATAATAATGTATTTGCATCCTCTAAAAATAGGAAATGTATCATTAGAAAATAATATAATATTAGCACCAATGGCAGGTATAACAAACCTGCCTTTTCGAACTATATGCAAAAAATTTGGTCCAGGATTGGTT